>CAZIMQ010000037.1:0-7056 GCA_964540495.1 uncultured Candidatus Saccharibacteria bacterium
GCTGCAAAAATAGCGTCGGAATGCATGATCAAGTAAGTAGATCCCGCAATAGTAATCAGCCCAACGATTGTCACAAGTGACACCGCGTCTCCATTTACAAAACCCAGAGAAAACGCCATAGACATAAGAATTAAAGAAAACTCACTTACCTGAGCAACAGTAAGTCCTGCCTGAAAACTTGTTCTAGATTTAAAACCTTGAGCACTCATTATTAAATACACGATTATTGGATTTCCAATTAAAATAAAGAAAGAGAGTACAATTGCGGACGTAATCAAATTACTTCCATCTGAAACTGAAAGACTACCTCCAAGCAAAATAAAGAAAATTAAAATAAAGAAATCTCGAAGAGGCTTCATTCTTGAACTAATCTCATATGAAAACGGCGACAATGACAAAGCAATACCTGCGATCAAAGCACCGATTTCAATTGAAAACCCGAGCATGTAAAAAAGAGTCGACATGCCAAATCCCCACGCCAAAGAAAACAAAAAAAGGAATTCTTGTGAACTAGCAAAGAAAGGAGAAAGTCTCGGCAAAATCTTTTTTCCGATAAAAAACAATACGGAGGTTGCAATAATTCCCTTAAGAAATATAAAAAGAATTGTAACCAGAATATTTGCACCAGAAAAATTATTTCCAATTGTGGACACTACCACCAATATAATTGTCGCGATAATATCTTGAGCCAAAAGAAAACCCATAGCGACTCGTCCATAAAGCTTGTTTGAGTCCCCTCTATCAGAAAGCAGTTTTAAGACAATAATGGTACTACTAAAAGTAATTGCTACTGCGACAAAAATTGATTCCACAAAATCAAGTTTCAAAGCGAGACAAATCAAAAAACCAAGCAAAGATGTAAAGATCACCTGTCCCAACCCCGTGACGATAGAAGTACGCCCGACTTCTTTTACAATTTTAGGAGAAAGAGAAAGACCTACAATAAACAAGAGTATACTGATTCCAATCTTTGAAAAAAGTTCGATCTGATCTACTGACTTTAAAACCCCAAGCATGTAAGGACCGGCGATAATTCCAGACAAAATATACCCCACCACCAAGGGTTGCTTAAACATCCTCATTATTACAGAGACAAGAGTTGCAATAATTATGATAATACTAAGTTCAATGAATATTTCCATGTATCAATTGTAACGAAATTTTAGATAATCTCAAAAGAAAATTTTAGTTGTTTTCACGAGCTTTTTGCATTATTGTTACAAAAATGAATAAAACTGCGACAATAATAGGCTTTAATACGGACGGCTCTGGAAAAGCTTTTTTTACCAATGATAAGGGCAAGGAAAAAACACTCCACATATGGAACGCTCTTCCTGGTGAAAATGTGGAGTACGAAGTGTTGAAAAAGAAAGGAGACAAAATTTTTGGAATTGCGGAGAAAATTTCAAACCCTTCCCCTCTTCGAATTGAGCCCAAAGAAGATTGCTTCACTTCTTCTAGTCCATGGCAAATAATTGATGAAAAAGCAGAAGATGATTTAAAAAAAGAAATAGCTCTATTTGTTTTTAAAGACCAAGAAGAACTTCTTAATCTTTTAAAAGAAAGCGAGGTGTTTTCTGACAAGGTATATTTTGGCTATAGACAAAAAATGGAATATCATTTTTATGAAGATAATGAAAAAAAATTTCACTTAGGAATGTTTGGGCGAAAAGAAAAAGGAAAAATCCCAATTTCTCCAAGCGCTCTTGCAACAAAAGAGTTGAACGATTTAGCAGTTGAAATTGTTGACTTCATAAACAGTGTAAAACCGGAGCGCAAACAAATCAAAACAATGATTGTCAGAAGCACTGTGGCAGGCGAAACCGTCGGAGGGATTTTCATAACAGACGAAAAAGCTTTTGATTTAAAAGTATTCCCTTTTGAAAATGTTTTTGTATATCTTTCAAATCCAAAAAGTCCCGCATCAACAATCCAAGAAGTACTCTTTGTACCTAAAAAAATATCTATAAAAGAAAAATTATTAAACTTGTCTTTCTTGCACGGTGTGATGAGTTTTTTTCAAGTAAATCCAAAAATTTTTGAAGAAACTTTAAAAGACATTTCGATGTTTTTGAAAGAAGACGACGAGGTTATAGATTTTTATTCTGGTGTAGGAAGCATAGGTTTATCAATTGCAAAAAAAGTTAAAAGCGTTGTTCTTGTAGAAGAAAACCAAGAAGCCAGCAAATTTGCAGAATTTAACATAAATGAAAATAATATAAAGAACGCAACTTCCGTAAACGGTTTGTCTGAGAAATTGCTGGATTATATTGAAAAAGAAAAAGTTATTATTTTTGATCCACCACGTAGTGGGCTCCACCCGAAAATTACAAAGACAGTATTAAAAAGACTTCCCAAAAAGATTATTTACCTTTCATGTAATATAGAGACACAAGCTCGTGACATTGAGGCGTTTAAAGATTTTTATACCCCTGTTTTTACAAAACTTTACAACTTTTTCCCTCGCACTCCTCACGTAGAAAGTCTTATAGTACTTGAAAGAAAATGATATAATCCGAACAAATGGAAGAATTTATCCTTCAGTTTTTAAACAATCACATAGAAGCATTTACATACTTTGGGAGTTACATTCTCTTTTTAGCTGGATTTATCGAATCTATGCCATTTTTTGGCTTTTTTATTCCAGGACAAACAATCGTACTCCTTGGTGGATTTATAGCAAAATTTTCTGGTGAAAATTTTGTCTTATTTTTCTTAGCTTCTACAATAGGAGCGGTTGTCGGTGACACTACGGCGTACTTTTTTGGAAAAAAATATGGATACTCAATATTAAAAATTTGTGGCGGAGACTCTATAAAACCTGTTTATATTGAAGGGACCAAAACTCTCCTTCAAGAACACACTGGTAAAACATTGATTATGGGCAGGTTTAATTCCCTAACTCGCTCACTTGCACCTTTTATTGCAGGCACAGTAAACGTACCTTTTGGAAAATTTATGTATTTTACAATACTTGGTGGAATTTCTTGGGCACTCTCTTTCTCACTCATAGGGTATGGGCTTGGAGCAAGTTTTGATATTTTAGGAATTGCTGTTGGAAAATTTCTTTCTTTTGCAATTATCATAATCACATTAATTATAATTGTCGCATTCTACGCAAAAAGAACAGGTTTCAAAATCACAAATGGAGAAATTATTGCGACAGGCTACTCACTCATTGCTATTTACGTCTTTGCAACAATTAGCCAAGTGATTTTTAAAGCCACTCAAATTCCACAAATAGACTACCAAATAAATCAATACTTTCTTCACAATCCCACATTGATTTCTTTCATGAAGATTGTAACTACACTTGGAGAAAAATGGGTTGTGATTTTCCTTACAGTTCTTTTATCTACCACACTTTGGGTAAAGAAAAAGAAACTCGACGCTACAACATTTTTAGTCTCAGTTTTAAGTAGTGCTTTTTTTATTTTCATCTTTAAAACTCTATTTTCTAGAGACAGACCAGCTTTTGCATATATTACAGAAACAGGTTCGAGCTTTCCAAGCGGCCACGCAGTGATCGGTGCTACTTTTTTCACAAGCCTTTACTTTATCTTCGGAAAACACATGACGGGTTACAAAAAAATTCTCCTTTTAACTATCTCAATTCTCTTCCCTATCTTAATCGCTTTTTCTAGAATTGCTCTTGGGGTACATTTTATTTCTGACGTTCTTGCCGGTCTTGCTTTAGGTATTTTTATATCTTGTGTTGTAGAAATCCTTGCAAAATTACTGCCTTGGATTTATAAAAGAATAAAAAACAAAGAAGAAGTCCTTAATTTATAAGCACAAAAAACATATGAAAAAAGATTACGTCCCATCACAAAAAATTTTAGAAAATTACGCAAAAGTACTTGTAAACTATGCCCTTGGAGGAGGCGCAGGAATTAAAAAAGGAGAAACCGTGTATCTTACAGTAAACGAATACGCAAAGCCTCTGTACGTCGAACTCTACAAAGCAATCATCAAAGCTGGAGGAAACGTGATCCAAAACTACATACCAGACGACAAAGAAACTTATGACAAAGCAAATGCAAATGTCTCTCGTCTTTTCTATGAAAACGCTTCTGAAGCTCAAATAAAATATTTTCCTGAAAAATACTTAAAAGGACTAATCGACGAAATCGATCACTCAATATACATCATCTCTGACACAGACAAACATGTTTTAAAAGGTATCGATCCTAAAAAAATGATGATGCGAGGTGAAGCTTTTAAACCCTACATGAAATGGAGAGATCACAAAGAAAACCATGGAAAATTCACTTGGACTCTTGGTCTTTACGGTACACCCGCTATGGCAAAAGAAGCAAAAATGAGTCTCAAAGAATATTGGGAACAAATCATCAAGGCGTGTTTCTTGGACAAACCAAATCCAATTGCGGAGTGGAAAAAAGTTGTGAAAATGATTGAGAAGGCTCAGAACAAACTAAACTCTATGCCAATTGAAAAACTCCACGTCTTTGGACCAGACGCAGATCTTTGGGTCAAACTTGGAGAAAAGAAAAAATGGATGGGAGGAAGTGGACGAAATATTCCTTCTTTTGAAATCTACACTTCTCCAGACTGGAGAGGCACAGAAGGTTGGATCAGATTTTCAGAACCTTTGTACAGATATGGAAACCTAATCACAGGAATTGAACTTTGGTTTAAAGACGGAAAGGTTGTAAAAAGCAAAGCAAAGCAAAACGAAAAAGTTTTGAAAGGAATGATTGCGACAAAAAATGCTGACAAAATCGGTGAGTACTCTCTTACAGACAAAAGATTTTCTAGAATCACAAAATTTATGGCAGAAACTCTCTTTGATGAAAATGTCGGAGGAAAAAACGGAAACACCCACCTCGCTCTTGGAAATGCTTACCACGACTGTTTTACTGAAGACCCTACACAAATGACCGAAGAAGACTGGGAGGAGCTAGGTTTTAACTCTTCTTCTGTACACACAGACATCGTGTCCACAACACCTCGTACAGTCACAGCCTACATGAAAGATGGTTCTACAGAAGTAATCTACAAAGACGGTCAGTTTACATTTTTGAAGTAAAAAAATAGGAGTTCTACGTTGTAGAACTCCCGAACTCCGACCCCTTACCTTTTAATTTGAATCGCGGCGTGAACAGCGAGAAGTGTCAGGAACAATGTGATACCTCCGGAAATCGGAGTGTAGTAGGTAAGAAAGGCCACACAAGAAAACCCAGCGGACCCGGCGGTTACGTAAAAGAATTTCATACAAATTTATTATATCATAGATAAAATAACTGTCAACAAAATGTGGGCTGAATTTCAAATAGAAAATCATAAAATTGCTGGTGAAAAACTTGCGCTTATTAAAGATGAATTTCATTCTCACATTCTCCTTAATGTCCGAATGAAAAAAAACATCACAGAAAAAGACTGTGTAGAGTTTATTAAAAAAGCTTACAAAAGACATGGGCTTGTAAATGATCATAAAAAAGAATTCGCAATTGTGGCATTCGGAATGAACACAAAAGAAGTTCATTATTTTGCATCGGTGACTACCACCCACCACCTAAAACCTAACACCTTAATTCTGTTAGACATTTGGGGAAGATTGGACGCAAAAAACTCACCGTATGCTGATGCAACTTTCATGTTTTATGTAGGAAAAAAAGTTCCAGAAAAAATCCAAAAAACTTGGAGAGTTTTAATTCAGGCTAGAGATGGTGCGATTGATTATATTAAAAAAGAAATCAAGAAAGGAAGATTTCCAAGAGGGCTCGACATCGACAGAGTCGCTCATGACATAATCGGTAAGGCGGGATTCGGAAACGGAATTAAACACACCATTGGCCACTCTTTAGGCTTTGACTCCCCTCACGGAAAGCTTCCTGGGATCAATTGGCGTGAATACTCCCCCATTTTAAAAAACGTCGGGTACACAATCGAACCGGGGATTTACTTGAAGGACTTTGGCATACGAAGTGAGATAGATTTTTATATTGACGATCAAAATAAAGTTGTCATAACGACACTTGTACAACACAAAATTGAGCTTATTTTTTAATTTGCTAAAAACATTTTAATGTGTTACTCTTCGGCAAGAAAAAATGAAAACAAGTTTCCCAGCCTCAGATGTGTTAAGGCCTTTTACACAAGTTCTTACTGACACATTCATTGCGCTTGTCGACGCTTACGGCGGAGTACAACGTTTAAATGATGCGCTAGCAAGGAGCAGCGCAAGAAAAGTCAGTATTGGAACGTTATACCGTTGGTACAGCGCAGCGCAAGAAAGAAGAGGGGAAATCAACATGAGCCATGTCGGCAAAATGCTTGAAGTTCTCCTTCTGGTACCAAGCCCTGATACTAACGCAGAACCCATTTGCGAAAAACTATCTAAGGCAATTTTAAACACCAACAATCAACCCTAGATCTATACGATTAGGGTTATTTTTTATGTTGATATTTAACCCTCACTATTCTAGTATTAGGCAATGCAAAAAAAGATATTAGTTTTTGGGACATTTGACGGAATCCACGCGGGGCATATTTTTTTCCTAGAACAAGCAAAAAAATTAGGCGAAGTACATGCCTTGGTTGCCTCAAAAGAAAGTGTAGAAGCAAGAAAACACCGACCATCTATCTACACCCTAGACCAAAGATTAAATATGTTAAAAGAAACAGGTCTTGTAGATTACATCATTGCGGGAGACAAGACTCTTCACGGCTGGGCTAAGATGAAAAAAATCGAGCCCGATATTGTACTCGTCGGGTACGATCAAAAAGAACTAAAAAAAGCTTTGGAAAAAGAGAAAAGTGATTTTGATTTTAATTTTAAAATAAAAGTTGGAAAAGCCTTGAATCCAAAAAAATTACACTCTAGCATTTTAAACAAAAATTCTTGTGTTTTTTGCACAAACAAAGATATTCAAAAAAGAAAAATTACGGAAAATTCTTTAGCGTGGGTGTTCCCCACAAATATTCCAATTGTCCCAGGACACCTTTTGGTTTGCCCTAAAAGATGTGTCGCAACCTTTGAAGAACTTTCAAAAAAAGAAAAATATGATAATCTAATTTTTACTTTAGATGGAA
>CAZIMQ010000038.1:0-6930 GCA_964540495.1 uncultured Candidatus Saccharibacteria bacterium
TGACCGATTCTCTATAATTTATTTATTTCCTCTTCCAATTATCCAAAATAATCGCTGTTGCCACTCCTACATTTAAAGACTCAGCATCCCCAAATTTTGGAATAGTTATTCTTTTTGAGATCAAGGGCAGTAGGTCTTTTTTTATTCCTAAAGATTCATTTCCCATGAGTAGTATTCCCTCAGCAGGAAAATTAAATTTGTGAACACTTTCTCCATCAAGAAGGGCTCCCAAGATCGGAAGTTTAGTAGAAGAAAGAAATCTATGAAGATCAGTGTAATACATCTCTACCCGAGTAAATGACCCCATTGAAGCACCAATTGTTTTACTGTTCCAAACATCTGCTGTTTCGTTACTTGCTATAATTTTTTTAATTCCGTACCAATCAGCGATTCTCATGATTGTGCCCAAGTTTCCAGGGTCTCGCACGTCGTCTAGCGCGATTGCAATTTCTCCTTTGTCTATTTCGAGTGTGTGGTTACCTCTTTGGTGAGCGATTCCTAGTGCTGTGTCGTTGTTTTGAAGAGCGCTCACTCTTTTCATTTCTGCGTCTGTGATTATGTCAAAGTGTAAAACCTCTTCATGGATTAGTTCTTTGTATTTTTCATAAAAGTATTTTGTAACCAGTAGGGAATCAACAGAGAAGTCAGATTTTAAAAGTTCTACGACGCTTTTTTCGCCTTCAACTACAAAAAGCATTGTCTCGTTTCTAAATTTTTTATCAGCAAGAGCTCGAATTAGTTTTAGTTTAGCTTTATTTAACATGTTTTTCTATTTTTCAGGATAGATCTATATGTTATCATAATTAGGAAAATCAAAAACACTCTTTGAATTAAATGAACAAAGGCAAAAATAAAAAATCCACAAAAAAAGTTTTGTTTCTAGAGTTTTTGTCAGTACTTATTTTTGGTCTTTTGTGTGCGTGGGCTGTTGGAAGTTTTGTCGCCAAGGAAGAAAAGAAATCTTTAATAGACAGAGTGTCTATTGTTTCTAAAGCTATATATCGAGCACCAATTTTAGAATTGAGTGGAAATAAAAACGATCTAGAAACTGTTGATTATAATTATTTAAAGAAAAAACTTTTAGATATCCGTGAGGCAAGTAGTGATATAAGTTCCGTGTATCTTCTTGGTTATGATGCAGATGTATCAAAAATGTTTTTTTATGTAGATTCAGAACCTGTAGTTTCTAAAAATTATTCGATGCCTGGGGAAATTTACCCAGATGCTACAGAAGAAATTTTAAATAGCTTTATGGAAGAAAAATCTTTTGCGTATGGACCGCATAAAGATAGTCGAGGGGATTTTGTTACTGCTTATGCTCCAATTCTTTCTCCTGACACAGGTCAAACTATTGCAATAATTGCGATGGATATCGCGTCATCTAAGTTTTTAAGTAAAGTGTTTTATTCCGGAGCTTTCGCGTTTTTAATTTCTGTTTTATTTGGACTTTTTATTTTTACGGTGTATCGCTTAAGAATGAATTTAAAGAATGAAGAAATAAGTAATATAAACATGGAATTTTCTTATTTTATGTCCCATGAAATACGAGGATTTTTAACAAAAATAAAAGGAGGTCTTAGTCTTTTGTTTGAAGAAAATTTTGGAAAAATGCCACCTTCTCAAAAAACACACATAGGAGATCTTTTAAAACAAAGCGAAGATTTTGGAGGGCTTATAGAGGAATTTTTAGATATTTCTCATTTGGAGTCGGACGCAGAAGTAAAACTAAAGTTGAGTGACTGTAATGTTGTAAATGTCATAAAAGGAGCTGTTGCTGACAACAAAGAATCACTGGCAAAGAAAAATATTGCAGTTTTGTATGAAGGTAATTTACCAGAAAAATTCTTTTGTCTTTGTGATAGTTTTAAACTTCAAAGGGTTTTTTCAAACTTGATTTTAAATTCAGTAAAGTATTCTCCAAAAGGAAGTTCTGTTTCAGTTGGGTATCTTGAAAGTCAGGCTTTTCATACTCTATCTATAAAAGATCAAGGAATCGGAATCCCAGCCCTTGAGCAAGATGGTGTGTTTAAGAAATTTTTTAGAGCGTCAAATGCGCGCAATCTACATTATTCAGGAACAGGTCTTGGGCTTTATTTTTCAAAATTAATTATCGAACACCACAATGGAAAAATTTGGTTCGATTCTACAGAAGGCAGGGGAACTACTTTTTTTATATCTTTGCCAAAAAAACATGAATTGAAAAAAGAAAGTAAAAAATTTAATCTTTTCGATGACTAAAGAGTTTTTGAGTATTCAATATATTTTTTGACGTCAAACTTTTTTTCACACCCACTTCTTGCCATATAGCGCACTAATCCAAAAATTTTTCTAGGGAACCATGCTCGGTCATGTACTCCTCCTATACTCCATGCGATTCCAGCATAGCCGTTTGGGTCACGTCCATCGAGTTCGTATTTGTCGTTTAGGTAAATTGCAATTTTTAAAGCATCTTTTGGGGACTTGCTCCACTCAAGAATTTTTTTTGCCCAGTACATCCTCATGTAGCCGTGCATTTTTCCGCGTCCGACTAATTCTTTCTGGCAGGCATTCCAAAGTTCATCGTGCGTTTTTGATGTTTCAAATTCTTTTAGTGTGTAGACGTATTCTCTTTTGTCGTCTTTTCTGCTATTTAAACTTTTTTTTGCCCACTCTGGGAATCCTTCAAATTCATCATATTTTTCATTATAAAAACAGAAATTGTCAGCAAGTTCACGTCGTACTACTAATTCTTCGAGGTATGCTTCTTCGTTTGAAGTTTCATTTTTGGCTCCATTTTTCTGTCTGTTTAAAACATTTTCTATTTTTTTGCCAGCTTTTTTTAATGTCTCGAGTGCAATTCTTTGTGCTGATAGGTGCCCGTAATGGAGGTATGGGGAAAGGTCTGATTGAGCATTTTTGTTTGGGTCGTTTCTATTTTTTCCATAATTATTGAAATCCTTTTCAAGGAATTTTTTTAGGGCTTTTTTTGCGCTCGTTTCTCCGGGTGTAATCCATGTAGCTTCTGGAACACTTTTGTCTTTGAAGTTATCAATAAGTTTTTGCCAATCAATTTTTGGCGCTTTTAGGTGGTGAGCTTTTTGTGTTTTTAATTTTGGAAACTCTTCTAAAAACTCTGGTATAAGTTTCCAGATTTTTGGTCTTATTGTATGTGCTCCAAACTCTTGTTTTTGTGAAGTAAGAAAGCAAGGCACGATGTTGTGGGTGTCGACAATGTAAAACGGAATATCGAGATTTTTCTTTAGAAATTTTTCCCATTTTATTGATATTTTAAGAGGGGAGAAGTCTGTCACAATAGCTCCGATTTTTTGTGTAGATACAAATTTTAAAATATCTTCTTCTGTTTTTTCTCCAGAAACCAAAAAGAATGGGATATTTTTTTCTGCCAGATTTTTTTCTACAACTTCAAGTCCTTTTATTTTAAATACATGACTGCGAAAACTTCCACCTAAAAATCCAGGGACAAGGTTGTATAAAACAAGAAAGGGAACATCTTTTTCTTTGGCTAATTTTTCTGCAAATAAAAGCGCATAATTATCGGACACTCTTTGGTCTCTGTTCATCCAGTATAAAATTGCTCCGTTTTTATATTCTTTTTTATTTAAAAGTAAGCTTCTTTTTTCTATGTTGGTCATTTGATTTTCTTTTTACCTATGATAGCATTTTAGGGAATCTTATGAATACACAAACAAACAACTTTTTCTTCGGGTTTTACTTCTGGGCTCCACTGCCGAGGTAGAGTTGTTTTGCTTAATTTTTAAAGTTAAACCGCTCCGCCTCACGGCGGAGCGGTTTTGTTTTGGGAAAGTGCCACCAGCGTCACGGTGTCACTTGTCTGAAACAAAAATCAAACAATAGTTCTTTGTATGCAAACGTTCTACATATTTTGTTCTCCCGACCAAACACAAACTTTGGTTGACTTTCTCTCCAGCAGACCCGGATATGGTTTTTTGGGACAAAATCCAAAAAACCAAATGATGGTTTTTGCTATAGAGTTTGAGGATGACATTCATGGTGTTTTTTCTTTAATGCGTCCATTAGGCGCAACTGTTTCGCGAAGTAATCCTTTCGGAGAAAAAGAAAAAGTACCAGCGTGAGTAAAGCGACCTTCGGGCCGCTAATTTTTATGCAAAAAAAATAACCGACTATGTCGGTTTTGTGTTTTTATGGAAAACTAATACCCAAATGCGCTGCGGTTTTATCTAACCACTGCACTGTTTGTGTGATCAGTTCCTTTATTTCTGCACGAGCTGCGGGAGTTATCCTTGAGGATTCACAAGCTTGTGCATATTCATAAAGTAGATTGGAGGCGCTTCTCATGGTGCCCAATCGATTTCTCATGTGCGCTACAACATCCCCCTGTTTTTTTTGTCTGGTGGATCCTGGAACGTGCGCTACGCCATGGATTACTGGGAGGTTGTGGATCTTTGCAACTTCTACTGTGATGGCTTGAAGGATCGCTGCCTTACTCCTTGTTTTGTCTCGAGACGCACTCCTGTACACACGTAGTTGCGTTTCGTGGTCGAGGTTATACAGCTTGAGAGCTGTGTTGATCGAGATACGCTCCTCTTTTGGTGTTGGTGCGCTTAAGAGCGCAAACAAACTCGGTTCCAAATTATTGATTTGGTGGAGTTGGTAAACATAACCTTCTGTCCATCCGAGATCCTCCGCGAGCTCTTTCACTGAAGCTCCTCCTTCTATTTCTCGTTTTATGGCTCGAGCTTTGTCACCGAGTGTCATGTCTTCTCGACAGCAATTGTCGATAAGAGCAGCGCGGTGGGATTGGGGGCGTGACCCTGGAGAGTAAGTAATCTTGACTTTTTTTAAACCAATTTGTTTTGCGGCTTGATGTCTTCTGTCTCCCCCAATGATTTGCCAAGCCACTTTTGGATTTTCGGGGTCTTTTATTTGTCTGACCCTGATCGCTACTTGTTGACCATTTTTTTTGATGCTGCGAGCGATGTCGTTTATCTTTTCTTTGTTAAAGTATGTTCGTGGTTGGTCTGGATCAGAGATTACGGAGTCTGTGTCGACGTAACCGTCCCACTCTTTATCCGGATCAAAATCAGAAGGAATGCGGTTGTTCTTTAAAGAAGTGCTCATGGTGGTATGGGTTGGTTGCTTTACTACTTGAAAGCTTACGCGCACACTAGCTCATGTGTCAAGAAAATTAAAATATGCTAGAGTATCGCTATGGCACAAATACTTGATGGAAAAAAATTATCGGAAAAGATTGCTGACCGCTTAAAGCGGGAAATTTTAAAGCTTTCCAAAGCACCCGTTTTGGCGATTATCCAAGTAGGGGACAAAAAAGAATCTTCTTCTTATATCGAGCGGAAAAAGAGATTTGCAGAAAAAATCGGAGCAAAAGTTCACCATATAATCCTCGAAGAAAAGATTACAACAGAACGCCTTGTGGAAGCTGTGGAGGTTTTAAATAACGATAAAAATATTAATGGAATAATTGTTCAACTTCCTCTTCCTAAAAAAATCGATCGTTTTAAGGTGATCGAAACAATTTTACCTTTAAAAGATGTGGATGGACTTACTTCAGCAAATGCGGGACTTCTTTACGAAAGTGCTTTTGGTGGAAATGATCCTAGAAATGTATCTGCGCAAATGATCCCAGCTACAGCTAAAGGAATTATTACTCTTTTAAAGAGCTCAAAAATTCCACTTACATCTAAAAAAGTTCTTGTGATAGGGCGCTCTCTTTTAGTTGGAAAACCTGTAGCGCTTTTACTTCTCAAAGAAAATGCTACTGTAACGATTGCTCACAGTAAAACAATTGATCTGCCGAAAATTTCAAAAGAAAGTGATGTGGTGGTAGTGGCTGTAGGAAAGCCAAAGTTTTTTAACAAGTCTTTTGTAAAAAAAGGTCAGGTGATTGTAGATGTAGGTACTAATTCTTTAACTGGTCCAAAGATTTTAGAAGAAGTTTCAAAAAGTAAGCTTGTAGGAGATGTAGATTTTGACCAAGTCTCTAAAATTGTTTCCGCAATCTCACCTGTGCCTGGGGGAGTAGGACCAATGACCGTCGCTTCTCTTTTTGAAAATCTGGTTTTGTCTTACAAACTTACAAAATAAGGTCTATTTGACTTTGTACCTTTAAAATTCCATAATTTGTGGGTAATTTATAAGTATTAATAATATTAACTTAATTTATGAACGATAATAAAACTCTGTTGAATTCGCCCCTAGTTGTAAAGTCTGCAGTTGCGGTTCTTGTACTTCTTGCGGCGTTTTTGCTCGTAAAGACAATTACTCAAATTAGAACTGCTATAGAAGGAGAAATTCCAACTTACAATAGTGTTACAGTAAACGGTGTCGGAGAAGTTTTTGCAGTACCTGATATTGCAATGTTTACTTATACAATTTCTTCAGAAGCAAGTACTGTGGCTGAAGCTCAAAAAGTTGCTACAGAAAAGCATAACGCTGCTATTAAAGCTCTTCGAGATGCAGGAATTGAAGATAAAGATATCGTAGCTGTTCCAAATCTTTATCCAAAATATTCTTACAATTACCGACCTTGTACTGCGCTTTCTTGTCCTTCAAACCAAACAATTTCTGGGTACGAAGCGACTTTTGGTGTAACTGTAAAAGTAAGAGAGTCTGATAAAACAAGTGAACTTATTTCAAAAGTTACAGAAGCTGGAGCAACAGGTGTAAGTGGTATTTCTTACACAATTGACGATGAAGAAGTTTTGAAAGCTGAAGCTCGAACTTTTGCTATTGCGGATGCAAAAGCAAAAGCAGAAAAATTGTCAAAAGATTTAGGTGTTGATCTAGAAGAAATAATTTCTTACTACGACAACGAAAATTCTGGACCAATGTATGATACTGCGGAAGGGATGGGTGGAGCTATGATGATGAAAGCATCTGCTCCTGCACCAGTTGCAGATCTTCCAAAAGGGGAAAATCAAATTAAGGTAA
>CAZIMQ010000039.1:0-6675 GCA_964540495.1 uncultured Candidatus Saccharibacteria bacterium
GGTTGACGATGCTTTCAAACTTACCGTAGTAGACAACCACTTTTTCATATTGGGGACTTTGTAGTGACAAACACTCTTTTTACATCATGGCTAGTTGTTCTAGGTTTAGTTGTCTTTTCTTTTCTTTTTTCTAGAACGATTAAGAAGGTTCCTTCCAGGATTCAAGCTTTAGCGGAAATTGTATTTGAAAAGTTTTTAGATTTTATGGAAGTTTTTGCTGGAAGCAAGACACTTGTACGAAAATTTTTACCCATCGTAGGAACTGTCTTTATATTTGTTTTGGCTTCAAATTGGGCCGGAACACTTCCAGGGGTAGAAACAATAGGTATTCACAGCGAAGATCATGGTCATGAAGTCTTTGTACCCTTATTACGTACCGTAAACTCTGATATTAACTCAACACTTGCTTTGGCTTTAATTGTAGTCATTGGCTCACACATAATTGGTCTATTTATGATCGGTCCTAAACATCACGCTTCAAAATTCTTAGTAAACCCATTCAAAAGCCCTATTGGCTTTTTTGTAGGTTTTCTAGAAATTATTGGTGAATTTTCTAGAATCGTGTCTTTAACTTTCCGACTTTTTGGAAACATTTTTGCTGGAAGTGTTTTGATGCTCATTATTTCTTACCTAGTACCCTTTATTTTACCTATTCCATTTCTTGGACTGGAACTTTTCGTAGGATTTATCCAAGCTCTAGTTTTCTCTGTGCTTGCGATGATGTTTTTTGCAAGCGCTTCTCACGCTCATACAGAAGAAGCTCACTAAAAAATTTAGACAAGGGAAAAGCCGGCCAACTCGCGTTGACCGGCTTTTTTAAATTGGATGCCGGATGCACCATTTTTGTGCTGCTGGTTCGCTCCCAAGGTACTCCACTACTCGTGGACCACCTTTGGTGCATCCGGCAAAAGAGCGTGGGCTACGGAAGTGACGTTCAATCACCTCGTAGCCCTAGGAGTGTTTGGTTGCGGGCAACTTAACCTCGCACTCCTCGCTTTCTTAGAAAAGGGCGGCTACAAGACTTCAAGATTAGCCTCAGGGGTATTCCGACCCACGCACAGGCCACAGCCTCTCAATCGAGCCATTTACCTCTCCTAGAAAATCCTGATTTATAAAATACCACAAACCTTAGGAAAGTCAATTTTTCTTGCTTACAGTCTTCTTTGATGTATAATTCTCTCATATATAGACCGCAATAAAGGTCTTTTTATTAGTATTTAGTTAAAAAAGATATGGAAATCGCAGAATTAAAGGTATTTGCAGCGGCTCTTGCAATTGGACTAGGAGCTATTGGACCAGCTTTAGCAATCGGGAACCTAGCGGGAAAAGCTCTAGAAGCTATGGGGAGAAACCCAGAAGCAGCAGGAAAAATTCAATCAGCTATGATCTTGGCTATTGCCTTTACTGAAGCTATTGCCGTGTACGCTCTTGTAGTTGCCCTACTTATCATCTTCCTTTAAACAAATTAGATGGAAGAAATCGTTCACGCTTTAGGAATTGAATGGAAACATTTGCTTGCCCAAATTGTAAACTTTGGGATTTTGGCATTTGTGCTTTTTAAACTTGTCTACAAGCCTCTTTTAAAGGTTATAGACGAGAGAATTGAAAAGACAAAAGAAGCAGATCTAAAATCTTCTTCTATAGACAGCAGACTTGCTGAAATCAAAGAATTAGAAAAAAAGACTCTGGATGAAGCTCGCGTAGCATCAAAAAAGATTTTAGCGGATGCAGAAAAAAATTCTGAACTTCTTTCAAAGCGTTTAGATGAAGAAGCTCAGATGAGAGTCAAAAAACTTGAAGAGGCTCACTCAAAAAGACTTGCTGACGATCGAGACGCTTTCTTTGCTGATCTAAAAAAACAAACTGTTGAGATAGTTTCAATTGCTTTGGAAAAGGTTATAAAAGAAAACTTAGACGCTTCTACAAAATCAAAAATTACAGAAAGTGCTGTAAAAGAAGTAGAACATTTGGTTAAAAAATAAGATGTCAAAGCTTTCCTCTAAACAACTTGGTACTGCGCTTGCTCGAAAAATTCTCTCTTTAAAAGGAGAAAGCGAGAAAAAGGCCTATTTAAAAGAGGTTGCGGATCTTATTGCAAAGTCTGGAAAAATTTCAAAACTCTCTACGATTTTAAAGAGTTTTGAAAAGGAGTGGAACATTAAAGAAAATTTAGTAGATGTCAAAATGACAGTTCCCTCAAAGGAAGACGCTAAGTTTTTGAAAGAAATTGATGGCAAAAAAGTAAATCTAAAAGTAAAAGAAGACCCAAGTCTTATTGCTGGGGCACAGGTCGTTGTTGGAGATTACATTTCTGACAACACGATCAAGTCACGAATAGGACAATTAAAAACTCTAGCAAAATAATTTATTAATTTTATCAAAGAAAGAGAATGAAAGACTCAATAATACAAGACCTAAAAAAAGAGATCGCTTCAATAAAAAATGATGCATCTTTTTCTCACTTCGGAGAAGTTGTAAAAATTTCTGACGGAGTAGTTTCAATCAGCGGACTTTCCGAAGTGCGCTATTCTGAAATGATCGAATTCGAGGATCAAAAAGGAAACAAAATTCCAGGGGTTGCTTTAAACCTCGAGGAAGATTTGGTTGGGGCTATTGTCTTGGGAGACCCTCTTTCTATTGGTGAAGGATGTAAAGTAAAAAATACAGGGAAAATTCTTTCAATCTCTGTAGGAAATGATATTTTGGGACGTGTTGTTGACGGTCTTGGTGTCTCTAAAGATGGAAGTGGTCCGCTTAAAGAAGCAAAACTCTACCCTCTTGAAAAAATTGCTCCTGGTGTAATCACTCGAGAATCTGTGGGAACTCCGCTTCACACAGGAATCAAAGCTGTAGACGCGATGATCCCAGTTGGACGAGGACAACGACAGCTTATTATTGGAGACCGAACTACTGGAAAAACTGCTATTGCTCTCGACACAATCATTCACCAGAAAAAAGAAAAAAATCCTCCTATTTGTGTATATGTAGCGATTGGACAAAAAGAATCTAAAGTAGCTCAAATCGTAGAGCGATTTAAAAAAGAAGGAGCGATGGACTACACAGTAGTTGTGTCTGCTTCTGCTTCTGATCCTGCGTCTTTGCAATACCTTGCACCTTACACAGGTTGTGCAATCGCAGAATTTTTTATGGATCAAGGAAAAGATGTCTTGATTGTTTATGATGATCTTTCAAAACATGCTTGGGCTTACAGACAAATCTCTCTTCTCTTGAAGCGACCACCTGGACGAGAAGCTTACCCTGGAGACGTTTTCTACTTACACTCAAGACTTTTGGAAAGAGCTGGGCGCCTTAACAAAGAAAACGGTGGAGGATCAATTACTGCTCTTCCAATTATTGAAACTCAACTTGGAGACATCTCTGCTTATATTCCAACAAACGTAATTTCTATTACTGACGGACAAATCTTTCTTGAGACAGATCTTTTCTACAAAGGTATTCGACCTGCGATCAACGTAGGACTTTCAGTGTCTCGTGTAGGATCCGCTGCTCAAACAAAAGCTATGAAAAAAGTAGCTGGAAGAATGAGACTAGACTTGGCGCAATTTAGAAGTCTTGAAGCTTTTGCACAGTTTGGAAGTGACCTAGATGAAGGAACTAAAAAACAAATTGACCAAGGACGAAAAATGACTGAGCTTTTGAAACAGCTTCAATTCAACACAGAATCTTTCCACGAAATGGCTATAGTGATCTACACTGTAGGAAATGGACTTATTGGATCTGTGGAAGTTGCTAAAGTGAAGAAATTTGAAAAAGAATATATCGCTTTTCTAAATGAAAGACATTCTGACCTTATGTCAGCTGTAAAAGATTCTCGAGAAATTTCTCCTGAAAGTGAAGCGAAGATCAAAGAAACTTGTGCGGATTTTTTAGAAAATTATTTTCTAAAAAATTAAGAATTACGAATTATGAATAAAAAAATCTGGATAACTATAGGAATAATAATTTTAGTTACGATAGGTTGGTTTTTTTATTCTGCATCAAAAAAACAATACTGCTGGCCATATTGTCCTGAAATGACAAATGAAGACAGAGAGGAGATAAAAGAATCTGCACTAGACTCATCAATAAAAGACTGGGGAACATATGAAGATGATAGTTTTGGATTTTCATTCAAGTATCCAAAAGAGATCGGTGAGCCAGAAAGAGTCAACTTGGATAGCACAGTAAAGACGGTATTTTTTGAAAAGCAAGATGGAGTACATCTAGCTTTATACTCTGGAATTTATTATCAAGATAAATTACATAATAAAAGTCCTAGAAGTTTTGAAGAATTAATGTCAGACAATGACGTTAAAACTCCAATAAATATATCAGGAAAAGAAGCTATTAGACTTGATTACTCTCAGGATGGATCTTATGTATTTATTAAGCTTGATAATAGTGGAAACATACTTGAGATAAGTGGTAGTGCATATTATATTGATAAAATACTACCAACTTTTAAATTTACAAAATAATTTATTCATAATTCTTAATTCAAGATTCTAAATTCTAAATACCATGGCCGGAGGAAGAGCAATAAAAAGCAGAATAAAATCAACAAAATCTATCCAACAAATCACAAAAGCGATGGAGGCTGTTTCTGCTGTTAAAATGCGAAAAAGTGAATCTGCGGCTATTAAAGGGCGAGGCTACGCTCTTTATGCTCTAAATATTTTGCAAAAAATTCACAACTCCCTTTCTGAAGATCTAAAAAAATCTTCTCCTCTGTTTGAAACTCGAGAAGGAAACAAAAAATGCCTTGTGGTAATCGCTTCAGACAAAGGTTTGGCAGGATCTTTTAACTCAAACGTCTTTAAAAAAGCGAGTCAGATAATCGAAAAAGAAAATTTTGAAATCTCTGTAATTACTGTTGGAAAAAGATCTAAAGAATTTTTTGAAAGAAAAGGAGTAAAAATTATTCGAAGTTTCGAAGGTTTTGGAGACTTTGCTCTTTTAGACGAAGTTGTTCCCCTTTCTGATTTTGTAATCAACACATACCTTTCAAGAGAATTTGATAAAATTGATGTAATTTACACAAACTTTGTTTCAGCTTTGAAACAAGAAGTGCTCGTACGGCCACTTTTACCTTTAAATGAAGAAGTTTTGAAAGAAGTTGTGGCAAATATCTTACCTGAGACTGGAAAGTTTGCTGATTTGAAAAAAGATGCAATAAATAATCAAAAGACTGAGTACAAATTTGAACCAGGAGCTTCTGAAATTGCTCACCAACTAGTTCCCTCTTTGGTACGTCTTGAAATTTTCCATAGTGTTTTGGAAGCCAACGCTTCCGAACACGCTGCTCGAATGGTTGCCATGAAAAACGCCTCGACCAACGCAAAGGAAATGATTGGGACACTTACAATCAAGTACAACAAAGAGCGACAGGCACAGATTACGAAAGAACTTATCGAAATTACCAGCGGAAAAGAGGCTCTCGCAGCACAATTAGAAGAATAAAGGTCAAAAATAAAATTTAAAAATCAAAATTATAAATATATGTCACATACAATGCAAAAAGGAAAAGTAGTTCAGGTAATCGGTCCGGTTGTTGATATTGAATTCGAGGAAGGTCATGTTCCCCCAATCTATAACGCTGTAGAAATCAAAAATGGTGAAGAAAAGCTTGTGCTTGAAGTAGCGTCGCACCTTGGAAACGGGCGTGTGCGAGCTGTAGCCATGGGACAAACTGAAGGGTTAAAGCGTGGGGACGAAGCTCATGATACAGGAGCACCTATTTCTGTACCTGTAGGAAAAGATATTCTAGGAAGAATGTTTAACCTTCTTGGAGAAGCAATCGACGGAAAAGAAAACCTACCTGCAAACACAGAACGTTGGGCGATTCATCGAAATGCTCCGACTTTCGAAGAGCAATCAACTGAAGTTAAAATTTTTGAAACTGGAATTAAGGTAATCGACCTAATCTGTCCATTTATTAAAGGAGGAAAGATCGGACTTTTTGGAGGAGCGGGAGTAGGAAAAACAGTACTTCTTCAAGAACTTATCCGTAACGTAGCGACAGTTCACAAAGGTTACTCAGTGTTTGCGGGAGTAGGAGAAAGAACTCGAGAAGGAAACGACCTATACAACGAAATGAAAGAATCAGGAGTACTTGGACAAACAGCTCTTGTGTTTGGACAGATGAACGAAGTTCCAGGAGCGCGTCTTCGAGTAGCTCTTTCTGGACTCACTATGACTGAGTATTTTCGAGACAAAGAAGGAAAAGATGTACTTTTCTTTATCGACAACATCTTCCGATTTACACAAGCTGGATCTGAGGTATCTGCCCTTTTGGGACGAATGCCTTCAGCTGCTGGATACCAACCAACTCTTGCAAACGAAATGGGTGCCTTACAAGAAAGAATTACTTCTACTAAAAAAGGTTCTGTAACTTCTGTACAAGCGATTTATGTACCAGCTGACGACGTAACTGACCCAGCTCCAGCTACAACTTTTGCTCACCTAGACTCTACAATCGTACTTTCTCGCCCACTCTCAGAGCTTGGTATTTACCCTGCTGTAGACCCACTAGACTCAATTTCAGGAGCACTTGACCCAAACATCGTAGGCGAAGAACACTACCAAGTTGCTCGTGAAGTACAACGAATTCTACAAAAATACAAAGATCTACAAGACATCATTGCCATTCTTGGAATTGAAGAACTTTCAGCAGAT
>CAZIMQ010000040.1:0-6618 GCA_964540495.1 uncultured Candidatus Saccharibacteria bacterium
TCTCCTCATCCGGCGCTTTTTTTTCGTGAAGGATCATAGATCATTATTTTCATGGACTATTTCCTTCCAACGTCCACGAACGGGGTCTATTAGCCTGTCCAACTGTTTTTTTTGCCTTAGTTGTGACCCCCTCGATATCGGCTTTTTAGGCTTGTTTGCCAAACTTCATTATTTCACCTCCTTTTGGTTAAATTAAAAATACTAGCCATTGTTTATTGTACATGAATTAGTTAAAATAATATCCTTATGCAATACGAATTAATTATCATAGGTGGCGGACCTGCTGGAGTATCGGCTGGAGTTTACGCTGCGCGAAAAAAATTAAAAACTCTTTTTATAACAGAATCTTTCGATAACCAAAGTATAGTTTCTCCAGACATCCATAACTGGATTGGGACAATTTCAATTTCAGGAGTAGACCTGGCAAAAAGTTTAGAAGCACACTTACGAGCTTACGCTAGCGACTCTGTCACCATCCACACAGGAGACAGGGTGACAAACATTGTAAAAACAGACTCAGGCTTTACTGTTACAACTCCAACTGAAAGTTTCGATACAAAAACGGTTTTGATTGCAACCGGTTCAACAAGACGAACTCTGGACGTGAAAGGAGCTAAAGAATTCGAACACAAAGGACTTACTTACTGCGCCACTTGTGATGGACCTGTATTTTCTGGGCAAGACGTGGTGGTAGTTGGTGGTGGAAATGCCGCTTTTGAAACAGCCGCTCAACTTGCTGCATACTGCAAGAGCGTCACTATTGTAAACCGAAGCGAATCCTTCAGAGCTGATGAAATTACAGTTGAAAAAGTTTTAAGCAAACCAAATGTCACAGGACTTAAAAATGCAATTCCTGAGGAAGTTAAGGGAGACAAATTTGTAACAGAATTTTTGTATAAAGACGCAGTCACAGGAGAAGTAAAAGCACTTCCGGTTACAGGAATTTTTGTTGAGATTGGCTTAATCCCTCAAACAGAATATGCAAAAGATGTAGTCGAGAGAAACAAGATTGGGCAAGTAATCGTAGACCACAGAACCCAAGCTTCAAAGACACCAGGTATTTGGGCAGCAGGAGACTGCACAGATGGTCTTTACCACCAAAACAACATCGCAGCAGGAGACGCCGTGAAAGCTTTAGAAGACATCTACTTTTACATTCACGCTAAATAATTTTTCTTTTTACAATTTCTTTGTAAAAATTTCCGAACTTGTCTTCTTTCAAAGGAACGACAAGTTCTTTTTTGTTTGTAGCTTTAGAAAATTTAACAGGCGCATTTTTAACAATACAAAGAGGCTTACTTTCCCCTGATTCCCCCATCAAAAGAACCGCGACAGAAGCTAAAGTATCTGCAACATTTGGACGAGCGTATTTTATCTTTCTACCAAACAGATCTTTTTGACCTCGATAATCTCCAAGTCCTTTCAAACCAGCGTACCCTATGGCTTGTCCTAAAATTCCCCGTCGCATTGGAATAGACCTACTATCAGCAATCACTACTCCTACATCTTTTATCTTGTAGTGAATTTTAATTTTCTTTAAAAGGGAAGTCGCGCTTTTGAAACTATCCTTCGGTAAAAAAATCGATTTTCCATTTCCGTTTGATTCATCTATCCCTGCAAGAGTTGTGAGCATTCCGGAAACCACAGTAAACCATCGCTTTGGATTATTTTTTAAATCAGGAAAGGAGAGTTCGCTTTCTTTTTTTAAAGCTTTGATTTTTTCTTTTTCTGTTTTAAATACCGTAACTCGCCTTTCTGCCAAAGCCACAATTTTAGAACTCACAACCACCACACTTCCCTCATCTAGTTTTTTTATATTCTCAAACAAAAAATCAGGGAGACTCTCCCCTTCTTTAAAAATCCTAGTTTTAATTGCCTGTACATCCATAGTGGGCGGTGAGGGACTCGAACCCACGACCCCGAGAACGTCAATCCCGTGCTCTACCAACTGAGCTAACCGCCCCAAAGCTTTAAAGTACTCTATCAAAAAACAACACAATTTCAATCTTGTTTAAAAATTGATTTATTGAGTATTTTTAATATTTCCTTATCACTCCTTTTACCACAGCAGCAACTCTAAGTCCTTCGGTCGGATAAATAGGTTTGTAGTTTTTGTTTGCAGGTTCTAGGAAAGTTTTTCCGTTTTTCTTTCGCAAATACTTCATAGTCCAACCTCCGTCTACTTCTGCGATCACTATGTCACCCTCTTTTGGTTCTTTCTTTCTTTCCGCAATCACTAAATCCCCTTCTTGAATTCCAGCTTCAATCATCGAGTCTCCTTTTACTTCTAAAATATAAGTAGAGGATTTGTTTGGAATCAAATACTCTTCAATACTCATTGTCTCAGATCGGTCTTCGTCTACACTAGTTGGAAACCCAGCTTCTACAAGCCCTAGGAAAGGCACCTCGTCCATAGACTTTTCAAGTGTCAGTTTCCCTTCAGAGTCCTTAGAGACCACACCAGCTTCCACAAGCTTGTTTATGAGCTTGTAGACAGCGTTCTTAGACTTAAAGCCAGTGAGCGCCATGATCTCTTTGTACCCAGGCATCCGTCTGTTCTTTTGGTAGAAAGCTATGATTTTGTTTTTGTAGTCTTCGAGCATTTAGTTAAGTATACGATAGAAAAAAATTCGGAAAAGTAAGTTTGGATTTGATCTTCGTAGTTTTATAGATTTTGACTTTGAGAAAGGAAATTCTTTTGTCTTTATATTTATTTTCATATTTTTTTTCTTACCTTTTAAAAATTAAGTTATTCTCAAAATTTCTAAGTATTTTTGAGGCGGGATGCGCAGACGTATTAAATATACGGCGGAGAATCATGTTGAAAAAAGACGACGAAATTTTATGAATAAATAATTTTTACCTAGAACATGAATGTGCCAACCATCTTGTAAGCCTTGTCCATCCAGTTACTTTCTTGCGGTGCAGTAAGTCTTGCAAGGTTGTAGACTAGAAATTTGTGTCTTCTAGATTCTCTTCGGTAATCAAAACCTTTGATGATCCGTAGATCGATCTCTTCGTTTAGGCTTTGGATTTCCGCCTGCATTGTTCTAATTAAATCTCCTCTATTCATGTTTATAAGTATAGGTGAACCATGGTTCACCTGTCAACAAAAAGGTGTGGATAAGTATAAATTAGTATTATTTTTAATCTAAAAAGATTGTAATAAACCTAAAAACACTTGACCTACAACAGGTGACAATTTACATTACTACGCGAAAAGTGTATTTTTATATCAAATCAGTCAATACCTCTCTCTTTTTTTTACTAAAGATCTGATAAAGCATAGCTCGGAGCGCCCGACAAAAGGGAAAAGAACCAGCCTGATCTCTAGTATTAAAGGACTTTCTAGCCAGTGAGAGGTTTTCTCCTTTTATACACCCTTCCAACAATATTCCTCCCCTACACCACAGTGGAGCAACTGAGGGACATAATATTGATTTTCTACGGATCTTAGAAAGAGTTTTCAAATTAATATGGGCCATAATCTTAAAGAAATGCCCGGCCCACACCATGTGTTTGTCTCCATATAAATGTCTTTTAAGAAAATCTCTGTATGGCGTAATAACCTGAATTAAATCTTCGTCGAAATCATACTCATGAGAACAAAGAACCCAATATCGCCCTTTATTATTACTGAGAATCCCTTGGATAAATTGAATTTGCTTATATTTAAGATTTAAAATTTTCTTATCTTGACCCACATATTCAACCAAAGAAGAACAAATACCGATAAAAAGAACGTCCTCTGAGAGAAAACTCCAGTATAATGGAGAGATATCATTACATCTTTCTAAACTTTCAAAACAAATACCTCCAATTGTATTCCCGTATCCCACATCATGATTACCCCAACAAATGTTTACACTCTGAGCAATATTTTTGTAAGAATTAACAGCATCTACCGCAAGTTTTTCAACTTCTCGATGATGAATTCCCTGCTCACTCCAGCCAGTCGTAAGATCACCAAGATGAATAAGTATGTCAATAGGTTTATTCTTTTCTAGCCAAGAATTTAGACTGGTGTTAAAGACATCTAAACATTTAAAAGTTTTGGCATATTCACCCGCATGTGAATTCATATATGCTGGAAAAAGTGACAAGCTTTCAGGGTTATTGCTAGCGATATGGGTATCAGAAATTACAACGAGTTTTTTCATTTTAATGATAAATTATTAATCTGCATTCAAAAATAAAATTAAAATATTCCTATAAATATCCCCAATATTATATCCCTCTTTCTAAGTATATAAATAGTTAATTAGTGGAGGGGCCTACTGAGTAATATTAAATTTTTTGGAAGTTGACACTCAGCACGAGGTAATGCCCAAAAAGAAGTCCGCAAGGAACGTGCCTTAAGGGCACAAAATGTAAAAAGTTTACCCCGCACAATCTTCAATATCTTAATCGAACAAAAAACCGCCCTTGAGGTGGTTTTATTTTAAACAACTAAAAGCTTTTGCGCTTTTTTAATAAATCTGTTATATTTTTCCCTGTAAGTACGGCCCCATCGTCTATCGGTTAGGACAGCAGGTTTTCAATCTGTTAAGCGGAGTTCGACTCTCCGTGGGGTCACCCGATCAAAAAGCACCAGATTCTTCTGGTGCTTTTTGTATCGCTGGGGCTACGGAGAGTCGAAGGCCGGAGCGCGACAGCGCGAGGCGGGGTCGCGGAAATTTTTAGCAAAAAATTATCCGTGACCGACTCTCAGAAAAATAATGGTAATTACTTTCGGCGGAGAGTCGAAAACCTTTTGAGCCCAAAATTGAGCTTGAGAGAATTTTATCCAAAAAGTGTACTGAAACTGTGATTGAGCGCAATCACCTACTGAGTAAGTTTCGAATCTCTCCGTGGGGTCACAAGTGAAGACTGCGAAGATTGTGAACTTCTTGGTATAATAAAAATATGAATAAAATCTGGTTCAAGAAAGTTAAAGATACCTCAACTTTTAAAAAACTTCCCGATGGATTTAAACCTTTTGTTAAAGGTGGCTATGGTGGCTTTTTTATTCCTGCTTCCAAAGAAGGATGGGTTGTGCTTTTATTTTTTTTCCTTGCAACTATAGTGGCAGTAGCCTCTGTTATAATTAATGACTTTTCTAGGGTTACAAACTTCTTTTTAATTGCACTCCCTTTAGTAATTTGTATTATTGTAGCAAAAATTAAATCTTAGTGAATTTTATCTACAAAAGCTTCCAACTCCAAATTCGAGCGCCAGCGAGGAACTATTTGTAGCCCCAAAACTTGTGAAGAAGTTATTACTGCTCACAAAATCAGCAGAAAAATACTTGTGACCAACTCTCCATAAGGCTGGAAAATTTGCTTTCGACGGAAAGCAAATTATTGTGGCTCACAATAAGAGGAATGGGGTCAGCCACCATTTATTTCCCCTCCATACAAAAACTCGCATTCCGACACCCAATCTGCTAGATTATCCTTTATATGAAGATTTTAGCCATAGAAACATCCTGCGACGAAACAGCTGTGTGTATATTGGAAGCCAAAGGAGGTGCAAAAAAACCCACCTTTAAGCTTCTTTCTAATGCCCTATTTTCCCAAGCAAAACTCCATGAAGAGTTTGGGGGGGTCTACCCAAACTTAGCAAGAAGAGAACACCAGAAAAATTTGGTACCACTTTTTTTAAAAGCATTAAAAAAAATTGAACCAAATTTTTCTGAATCTAGAAAGCTAAACGCTAAAAGCCAAAAGCTGAAAGCTATCTTGGAGCGTGAACCTGAGCTTCTAGAACAATTTGAAAAACATATTTTCTCTTTACCAAAACCAAAAATAGATAAAATTGCTGTCACTGTGGGCCCTGGACTAGAACCAGCTTTGTGGGTAGGAATCAGTTTTGCGAAAGCTCTAGGCACTCTTTGGGATATTCCTGTAGTTCCTGTAAATCATATGAAAGGGCACTTCTTAGCTCCACTTGCTGAAGGAGAAAAAATTGAATTCCCTGCTCTTGGACTTTTAATTTCCGGAGGCCACACAGAATTAGTAGTCGCGAAAAATCCGACTTCTTATAAGATAGTTGGAAAAACTTTAGACGATGCGTGCGGAGAAGCTTACGACAAAGTGGCTCGGATTTTAGGTCTCCCATACCCCGGAGGACCCGAGGTGGCAAAGCTCGCCAAAGAAGCTCGCGCAGAATCTAGAATCAAGAATCTAGAATCTGGAATAGAACTACCGCGACCAATGATACACACAAAAGATTTAAACTTTTCTTTTTCAGGACTTAAGACTGCTGTGCTTTACCTTAGTCAAAAAATCGGAACACTTGATGAAAAAACAAAAACAGAAATCGCGGGAGAGTTTGAAGAATCAGTAAAAGATGTACTGGTCAAAAAAACAGAAAATGCTTTAAAAAAATACAAAGTAAAAACATTAGTTGTTGGTGGTGGTGTGTCCGCAAACACTTACATAAAAAAACACCTAGAAATCTTAGCGAAAAAAGAGAAAGTAAAAATACTTGTGTCTTCTAAAACACTTGCAACAGACAACGCTGTAATGATCGCTGTTGCTGGTTTTTTTGCAAAAGAAAAACCAATTTCTAAAATCAAAGCCGAAGGGAATTTGAGTCTCTAAAATTTTAGTAAAAAAATAGCGTGAAGTTTAAACT
>CAZIMQ010000041.1:0-6524 GCA_964540495.1 uncultured Candidatus Saccharibacteria bacterium
CGAATTGTAAGAGCGCGAGATCTCCCTTCAAGTAAGCAAATCGAGAACCAGAAATAGAAGCTGCGGTTTCTGTGTCGATCACTCCAAGATCAGCCCCGAGCTCATCGTGTTCTTTTGGTTTGAAAGAAAACTCCGGCACAGTTCCCCACTGTCTTACAATTTTATTTTCCGTGTCGTCTTTTCCAACCGGTGTGTCTGCAGAAGGTACGTTTGGAATTTTAAGCATCAAAGAAAGGTAAGCTTTGTCGGCATCTGAAAATTCTTTTTCAAGACTTTCTGACTCCGCTTTCAACTTTGCACCTTCTTCTATGTTTCGATTTTGTTGAGCGACATTTCTTGCTTGGTTTAAAGCGTCCAGTTTACTTCGTAGCTCTTTTTTTACTTCATAAAGTCGTAAAAGCTCGTCGAGGTCGATTTCCCGGTTTTTGTTTTTGATCGCCAAAGCGACAATGTCTTTGTTTTCTTTTATGAATTTGATGTCTAACATATCTTTAAAATTTAGTGATTAAATATTACAACAAATGTTACAATTAGCCAATGCTTAAGGAATTTCCTATCTCGAAAATTTTACCATCCTCTTTTCCTAAGGAACTTTTAGAAATCCCAACTCCTCCTAAGGAGCTTTTTGTTCGTGGAGAAATTCCCTCTCCGGAATTTTTACGCCTGGCAGTTGTTGGGAGTCGTAAATACACACCATATGGAAAAGAAGTTACAAAAAAATTAATCGAAGGTCTTCGGGGCTACCCTGTTGCAATAGTTTCGGGGCTTGCCCTTGGAATCGACGGAGTTGCACACGAAGCGGCGCTTTCAGCAGGTCTTCCAACAATTGCAATCCCTGGTTCTGGCTTAAACGAAGACGTACTTTACCCCAGAAACAATTTACCCCTTGCAAAAAGAATTTTAGAAAATGGAGGGTGCCTAATTTCAGAACTTGCACCCGAAGAAAAAGCGGCACCTTGGACTTTTCCACTTCGAAACAGAATCATGGCAGGACTTTCAAAAGCAATTCTTGTGATCGAAGCGGAAAAAGTAAGCGGAACACTGATCACGGCGCGCCTAGGCACCGAATACAACAAAGACATTTTAACTGTACCTGGATCAATCTTTCAAAGCTCTTCGGAAGGACCACATCTACTCCTTAAACTTGGAGCGACTCCCATCCGCGAAAGTAGCGACATTTTAGAAGCTTTAGGAATTGAAATTGAGAAAAAAGGAGAAACAAAAAATCTTTTTAAAGAGTGTAGTCCAGAGGAACTTTTAATCATAAATGAACTTACCGTCCCAAAATCTCGAGATGATTTAAAAGAAGTGCTTAATTTAAATATTTCGCAGATTAATACCACACTCACTTTACTTGAAATAAAAGGAATTATAAAAGAAGTCGGGGGAAAAATTTTTCTTTCATAAATTTATTTTTTTATAGACAAAATTTGCCAAAAAAGTTTTTTTGCTCTACCTTTAAGAATACATGCATAAACTTCTTATAGTAGAGTCACCTGCAAAGGCGAAGACAATTGAAAAATATTTGGGTGGTGAATACACAGTACGTGCGTCTGTGGGACACGTGCGTGACCTACCTAAAAGTAACAAAAAAGCCATCGATATTCCGGGTGGGTTTATTCCTCATTATGAAATTTCTCCTGGTAAAGAAAAAGTACTTCACGACATAAGTGTACTCGCAAAAAAAGCATCAGAAGTGATTCTTGCAACTGACCCCGACCGAGAAGGAGAAGCGATTTCTTGGCATATAAAAGAAGCCCTGAAGCTCAAAAAACCAAAACGTGTAGTTTTCCACGAAATTACAAAAGAAGCGATTTTAGAAGCAGTAAAACACCCTCGAGAAATCGACGACAATTTAGTGAAAGCTCAAGAAGCTCGCCGAGTTCTCGACAGACTTGTAGGTTACGACCTTTCAGGAATGATTTGGAAAAAAGTTCGTTACGGACTTTCAGCAGGACGCGTACAGTCTCCAGCGCTTCGGATCATCATGGAGCGTGAGCGAGAAATTCGTGCATTTGTGCCTGAAAACTATTTTGTCCTAACTGGCAAATTCACTGGTGAGAAAAAACAACCGATCACTCTTACTTCAGTAATCGAACCTAAAGAAAAAAAAGAAGCTGACAGAATCGAGAAAGAAGCAAAATCAGGAAGTTGGAGTGTTGTAAAAATTGAAAAGACAGAAGTAAAAAGAAGTCCAAAAGCACCTTTTATAACTTCAACTCTTCAACAAGCTGGAAGTTCAAGGCTTGGATTTTCTCCGTCAAACACAATGCGAATTGCTCAAAAACTTTATGAAGCGGGACACATTACTTACATGCGTACAGACAGTACAAACTTAAGCCAAGTAGCAGTAAGTGCTATTGGGGGTGTAATAGAAAAAAAATACGGAAAAGATTATTTAGAATTTAGAACTTTTGCGAAAAAATCTAAAAATGCTCAAGAGGCTCACGAAGCGATCAGACCTACGCATTTTGAAAAAGAGGTTGTAGGACACACTGAAGACGAAAAAAAGCTCTACGCTTTGATCTGGGCACGTACAGTGGCCTCCCAAATGAAAGATGCAAAAATGTTACGAACTAAAGTTTCTGGAAATATAAAAGAAGCGGAAATTCCTGATTTTGCGGAAACTGGCTCAACTGTCCTTTTCGACGGGTGGCTCAAGGGAGACCCAAATGCAAAAGGAGAAGAAAATATTTTACCTATCTTTGAAGAAGGTGAAAAACTAAATCTTGTAGAATTTAATCTTGAGTCAAAAATGACCGAACCTCCTGGAAGATACAGCGAGGCTGGACTTGTAAAAGAATTAGAAAAAAGAGGGATCGGTAGACCTTCTACTTATGCGTCTATCATCAAAACTCTTGTTGACCGCGAATACGTAACAAAAGAAGGAAAAGCACTCGTACCTACAGACACAGGAGACGTGGTGTCTAGTTTTCTTGAGAGTAATTTTACAGAGTACATCAGTGACACTTTTACAGCGGAAATGGAAGACAAGCTCGATGACATAGCTCTTGGAAATCGAGAATACAAAAAAACACTGAAAGAATTTTACACACCGTTTCTAAAAGAACTAAAAGAAAAAGATAAGCTCGAAAAAGCTACGACTTTTGGAGACGCTGATCCAAAATACAAATGTCCAAAATGTAAAAGCGGAATGCTTATCAAACTTTCTCGTGGTGGAAAATTTTTAAGTTGTGAAAAATATCCAGATTGCGACGGGGCACTTACGATTGAAGGATTTGAAATAAAACCTGATGAACCAATTGGAGTCGACCCAGAAACTTCCCTACCGATATTTGTAAAAAATGGAAGATTTGGACCTTACGTACAACTTGGAATACAAGTAAAAGCTCCGAAAAAAGTTAAAAAGAAGAAAGGTGAAGAAGCTGAAGCAAATGAATCAGAATCTACTGCGCCAAAAGCTTTTAAACCAAAAATGGCTTCTATTCCAAAAGAATACGATCCTACAAAAATCACATTGGAAAACGCACTGATGTTTCTTTCCCTTCCCCGAACTCTTGGTGCTCATCCAGAAACAGGTCTACCTGTAGTTGCAACAACTGGAAGATTTGGACCATTTGTAGCTCACGACAAAAATTTTAGATCCATCAAACCACCGCTTTCTGTTTATACAATTACTTTCGAAGAAGCTTTGGCTTTACTTGCAATAGCAAAAAAACCAAGAGGATTTCAAAAGAAAAAGAAAGACTAGGCATGAGGCTTTAGTAAAAAAAATACTCACAATAAAGTGAGTGTGTTTTAGTTCCAATCTTCTGGATCCTGATTTGGATCATCAGCTGGATCGGGAAACTCTGGAGGATCATCAGGGTCGTATTCACGATCCAAAGCACGGGTTTTTTGGAGGTAACCATAAACAAACAAAGCAAACACTGACATGGCGGCGGCGACCAAAAGCCACCAAGGCATAGGGTACGGGTTGTGCCCCGCAACAATATAAGAGAGCGAGTTCATAACTAAAAAAATGATACCTCGAGCAAAAACTTAAAGCAAGAATTTAAATAAAAAAAATACCCAAAGCTTTAATTCTTTAGGCGTGAAACTAAGGGAAGTAGGTTTTATTTTCAGGATCAATTTTCTCACTTTTTGAATCTTGCGAATTTAAAGATTTAGGATCCAAGTCCGGAAAATCATCATCTGGCGGATGATTAGGTTTGTTTATAAAACCACAAAACAAAATCAAAAACGCACCTCCAAAAATCACAGCAACAATAACCCAAAGAACAAAATTCATGATGTTCCGTATAGTATAGAAAAAACTACAAAATGCAAACTAAATAGTGAAACTTTTTATATCGTAAGAATCATCTTCTTCGGCTTGTTTTACTTCTTCGGCATTGCGATCGTCCAACAAAGAAACTTCTTCTTTTAATGTTTCGCCTGGAGCATCACTTGAAGCTCCCACAACAAGGGGTGTGGCGTCTGACAAAGTAATATTAGCCTCAGGACTTATAGTATTGAGAGTGCTTGTGTCAAAACTTTTTTGGAAATAGTCCCAAATGTTTCGGAGATCTCCCTCATTTAAAAATTCAATAGAAATCTTTCCGCCGTTTAGTCTTCGCTCTACCGAAACTCGAGTTCCTAAAATTTTACTTAAATTATCTTCAAACTCTGAGATTTCTGGAGCAAGATTTCGATCAAACTTTCGAGCTTTTTCAAAAGCGATTTTTCGAGCAATAAGTTCTGTCTCTCGCACAGTCATCTTCTTCATCAAGATTTCCTTAAACAAAGTTCCTTGCTCTTCCTTTCTGTCTATAAGCATAAGAAGTGGCCTTGTGTGACCTTCACTTATTCGCCCTTCAGAAAGAGCGAGTAAAATATCCTCAGGTAAAAGTAGGATTCTAATTGAGTTTGAAACATACTCTCGACTCTTCCCTACTTTTTTTCCAATTTCTCCATGTTTTAAATTAAAATCGTCAGCAAGTTTTTTAAAAGCTTTTGCTCGATCTACAGGATTTAAATCTTCTCGTTGTAAGTTTTCAATAATCGCAAGTTCAAGTTTAAGCTTGTCGTCGTTTTCACCAGTTTTAATAATCGCAGGCACTTGAGAAAGCCCTGCAATTTTTGAAGCACGGAGTCTTCTTTCTCCTGAAATAAGTTCATACTCTACAACAATTCCTTGATCTGGAAGTTCAATTTCTTTTCGTGTAACAACAAGAGGTTGGAGAACTCCGTACTGACGAATAGAGAGAGCTAGATCATTTAGACGAGCTTCATCGAATTCAATTCTTGGCTGAAATGGGTTCGGCTTGATCTTTTCGACTTCTATCCAAAAAATTGAGTTATTGTAAAATTCCATACTCTTTAATGTTGATTAATATCACTAACTCTAAAAGTTTAACATAAAAATAGGCGACATAAAATCGCCAAATGCCTCAAAGATGTTTTCCAAGATACTCAAGAATGTTCAAATGAACTTTGGGTAAAATGAGTCCTGTCTGAAAGGCAAAAAGAAAAATCCCAAGTAGAACAAAAAATAATCTGGGTGCATTGGGAATCTTGTTCGATTGAGGATGCACACATAAAAGCGCTAATAGGTATATAACACCACAAATCAGGTTGTAGATAATGAAAATCACCCACGCAAAAAAACCAAATGAAGAAAGAGCACTCATATAACCAAAATTCTAGCATAATTAGCTTAAATATAGTAAATTTATTCTGCAAGCTTGAGTGGCAGAATACCGAAGCAGAGCACAGCTTGCAACGAAACAGGTTGGTAGGAAGACCGTGTTTAACATTTAAAATTTGCCCGGGTGGCGGAATTGGTAGACGCACACGACTCAAAATCGTGCGACGCAAGTCATGGGAGTTCGATTCTCCCCCTGGGCACCGAAAATAAAGACTGGTTTTTTCCAGTCTTTTATTTTTGGTCTAGGAGAATCGAAGCTGTTTTGAGATATTTTATGATTTTGAGTGAAGCGAAAAAGAAATAAAATATCCAAAACGGGTACTGCTCCTGTAAGGAGCGATACTCCCTCAACTGGGCGATTATATTTTTGTAGCCCAGGGGGAGAATCGAAAACCGGAACGCAGTGAGGAGCAGAGCGACGAAGCGTGAGATGTGCGATCAGCAGATCGTGCCGGAGGAGGCTTCACGACCTTTTATGAAATAAAAGAGTTGTGACCGATTCTCTCCTTTTTCAGCAGAAAAATATCTGTGACCGATTCTCCCCATTTGTAAAATCCCACCCCTCGGTGTACTATTTTTTTTAGTATGCAAAAAACTCAAATACTAATGGTACTCGCCACAATAGTGTTGGTAACAATACTGACACTTGACAGTATTGATGTGTTTCAACGCATCATAAATCGAAGCCAAACTAATGAAGACATTAAGGAAGCGATCGCCTTTGTTGTCGTCACATCAATCTTCATCTTTATAGCGGTTACGAGCAAACCCAATACCAGCAAACACAAGTCCAGCTGAAAAGTCTGGATATTTTTATACCTCTCCCCATTTGTAAAATCCCACCCCTCGGTGTACTATTTTTTCAGTATGAAAC
>CAZIMQ010000042.1:0-6462 GCA_964540495.1 uncultured Candidatus Saccharibacteria bacterium
GTATAGAAAATATACAGAAAAGTACCCTGGAAACTTCAGAGCTTTGCTTAATTACGCTGATACAAAAATCTATTTTATGCTCTTTGGGGTAAACAAGCTTGAAGAAGCTCAAGTGGTTTTAGATAGGGCTATAGAGCTTGTACCGACCTCTCCTCAGCCGTATTGGATGAAATCCGTTGCTTACCTTTACATGCAGAAGTTTGACCTTGCTCGTCAGTACGCTCAAAAAGGATTGGAATTAAATCCAAAGGTTCCTGGAAGCCAAGAGATTGTAAAATACATAGAATCCTCAATCAAAACTTTCCCAGAAATTGACCTTTATTTCTTTAGGCAAATTTAAGAAGATTACAAAAGAGGTTCTAAGCTGTCCCAAAAACCATCACCATCAGTGTCTTTTTTGTTTGGATCTGTTTGAATGCAGTTTTTGTTGGAAGAATTTAGAGAACATGTCTCCATTTTGTCCTCGAGCCCATCACTATCAGAGTCTAATTTGTTCTCTCTCAAAGATTTCGCCAGTTCATCTTGTGATAATCCGTATTTTTTAACACTAATTGTGCGGTCATTTTCAACGCCTAAAATCTTTGCAGTCCCGTTACTTCCAATCGTAAAGTATATTAAATTTTTAGATAGCTCTATGTTGTCTCCAGTATCAGTTTCTTTAATTTCTGAAGACAGAATGATTTGTTTTGAATCAGATAAGGTGTTTTTGTAAGAACTTTTTTGCATAGTGGTGCCCATTTTATAGACACTGTCGAGAATATCAAAACACTTTTTTTGCATCTCAGCGCTTTCAGATGCTTTTGAACATGTACCGGTAAACTTGTGAGCTAAAGATTTTACACCTTCTATGTCGTGTTTACGTGCGTAATCTGTGTATTTTTCAAACGTTGCCCAAGCTTTATCTGATGCGCTTAAGTTTTGTCCTAATACTTGATTGGTAGTGTTGCTTTCTTTGTCTAAAATTTCTACAGTTGAAGACGCTGCGCTTTCTTCTGTAATTGGTAAAGCCTCAAGGTTAACCGTTTCAGTATTTTTAGTTTTAAAAATGATAAAAAAGATTATTAAGAGGATAGCTACCGCTAATATTATTTTTTGCGTGTGGTTGTTTGTATTCATGGTAGGTATTATAACAAATTAAGGCCATTTAATAGTCTAAGAGAAGTTATCCACAGTTTCGAAAAATAGGCTTTGCGCCCATAGGTGCTTTTGTTAGAATTTAAAGACAATCTATGAAAAAGATACTGATTTTTCTTGGAGTCTTATCGATTTTTTTTCCTCTATCTTCTTATGCCGACTCGGCGAATATTTCTAAATTAGTCTTTACGACTGAAGATTTAAAAGTAAACCCTGGGGAAATCTCAGGGGCGATCGTGGTACAAGTTCAAAACAGTAGTGGAGAAGCGGAGCAAGTAAGTGAGACAAACGATGTGACTTTTACTTCCTCTTCTCCTACGGGAAAGTTTTTAAATGCTACAGGTGGAGATGTTTCTAAAACGATGAGCAAGAACACTGCAAGTAGAACTTTCTATTACCAAGATTCGACTGCTGGTGACCACACTTTAACTGTGGAAATAAAAGGAAGGGAAACAGGTACAACTTTTTCTGCCAGTGCGACAATCAAAGTAGGTGAGGGTGGTGCCAATACAACAGATGAAGAAGATTCTGACGAAGAGCCTGGTGACGAAGATGAAAGTAAAAACTCTTCAAGTGGAACACACTCTTCGCAAACTTCACTTTCAACTTACAAAGCAAAAAAGAAAATTTTAGCTGATGCGGGAAGGGAGAGGAAGGTTTTAATAAACACCCCTGTTTCTTTTTTCGCTGAACTTTCAAGTGGTGCTTCTTTAAACAAGAAAAACTACAAATGGTCTTTTGGTGACGGATCATCAGACACTGGATTAAAAGTTTCTCATTCATACATGTTTCCTGGGGAGTACAATGTAGTTTTAAATATTGATTCTGAAGATGGGAATGTTGCGATCGCTCGTACGAAAGTTACTGTGCTCGATCCTAAAATCAGTTTTTCTTATGGCACTTTGAATGGAAAATCATATGTAGAAGTAAAAAACGAATCAAGTGATGAAGTTAATATAGGAGATTGGAACATAGATGGTGGAAAATATTCACTTTTTGTTGCAGACGACACAATAGTAAAAGGAAAGGGTAGTGTGAAGATCCCCTTTGCTCCCGTTTCTCCAAAAGATTCAATTTCTTTCACATATCCAAATGGTGAAATTTACGACACAAAAATTGCGAACGAAGATTTTTTAAATAATGAAAAGAAAGCTCAAATTCTCAGTCTTGAAAAAGAAATTGCACAATTACGAGAAGAGCTTGAGAAAATAAAGGTCATAGAGATTGCGACTACTCCAAAAATAGAAGCTTTTCCTTCTACAACTACACAAAAACAAATTGACTTAAATGTCTCTGGGGGTGAAAATGATAAAGAACCTCGGGTTTCAGAAAAAGAAAACGCTAAAGCTTTGCTTTTGGAAAGCTTAGAAAATGAAAAGAAATTTAAGATACCTGGGTTTGAGTTTATAAAAAAAGTCTTTTCACCAAATGAATAAACGCACAGTTGTTTTTATAATGGAATTCTTCGCGATTATACTTTTAAGCATGGTCTCTCTTTTGACCTTGAAGTTTCTTACAACCCCTGTAGAAGAGTCTGCTTTGGCTCCTGTGGCAAAGACGATGGATGGTGGTACTTCGGGGCAGTAGTTTGACTTAAGGGCCTCAAATTGCTATATTAAGCACTTTAAAGACCAGAGACAGTAGGAAGCAGTATTTTGCGTTAATAAGCCTTTCGGGGCTTTCCTGCCGAGGTAAATCACTTATTTAAGTGCTTTTAACTACTCTAAAAAAGGTCTTTTTTAAAAGGTCGTTATTATTTATTTAGTGTTCTATAAATAAAGTGCCAATTACAAGAAAAAAGAAAGAAGAAATTTACAGTAAACTAGCAAGTGGGTTAAAAGAGTCTACTTCAGCTGTGTTTATAAATTTCAAAGGTTTACTTGTGTCTGAGGTGACTGAACTTCGAAAAAAACTTCGAGAATCTGGTGTGTCTTACACTGTTGCTAAAAAAAGCATCGCTCGAAAAGTTTTAGATGAACAAGGTTATAAGGGGGAAACTCCTGCTCTTAACGGAGAATTTGCTATTGCGTACGGAGTTGATTTACTCGCTCCTGCACGTGAAGTAAATGAGTTTGAGAAAAAGTTTAAAGACAAAGTCTCAATACTCGGTGGAGTTTTTGAAGGAGAGTACAAAGATAGGGAAGCTATGAAAATGATTGCAGCTATCCCAACTCGAGAAGTCCTTCTGTCTCAAATTGCTTACCTTCTAAAGAGTCCAATGCAAAGAATTGCAATTGCTGTTTCAGAAGTAGCAAAAAAGAAAGCTTAGTCGGTTGTTATAAATTTAAGTTAAATTATTATGTCAAAATTCGATTCATTTATTGCTGATCTAGACAGCGCGTCAGTTCTAGAACTAAACGATTTGGTGAAAGCTATCGAGGAAAAGTTTGGAGTTTCTGCTGCTGCGGTTTCTGCAGCTCCTGCAGCTGCTGTAGCTGCTGCTGATGAACAATCAAGCTTTAACCTAGAGCTTACAGATGCTGGAGCAAACAAAATTGCTGTTATTAAGATTGTAAAAGAAGTTCTTGGACTTGGACTTGCTGAAGCTAAAGGTGCGGTAGATGCTGCTCCTAAGGTGATCAAAGAAGGTCTAAAGAAAGAAGAAGCTGAAGAGCTTAAGAAGAAAATTGAGGAGGCAGGAGGAAAGGTGACACTGAAATAAGCGTAAGCTTATTTCATGCACCTTTCCGGGCGTCCTCGAATTTTTCCACTAGAAAAATTCAGGGGACAGGCGATTTTTGTACCACGAAAATCGGATCACAAGATTTTATTGGGGCGAAGCCACAATAAAATTTGTGATCGAAGGAAGGTTACTTTAAAATAAACTCAATTTCAGCCCTGTTTGGCCCTCGGCCAAACAGGGCTTTTTTCTCCCTTGTATTATGTTAAAATCAAAGTATGGAAACTTTGGAAAAAATCTTCGGCAGTCAGCACAAAGCAAAAGTTATGAAGCTTTTTCTGTTTAATCCTCTTGCAACCTTTGATCTAGAAACCGTAGTAAAGAGAGTAAAGGGTAGAGCTCCAAATATTCGTAAAGAATTAAACTCTTTAGAAAAAATAAAACTTGTAAAGAAGAAAGAAACCCGAAACACTAGAGGGCGAAAAGTTGCTGGGTTTGTGCTAAATCAAAGTTTTTCACACATTGGGCCCCTTCAAGATTTTTTACTTAAAGTTTCTCCTTTTACAAATCTTGAGTTGGTTCGCAAGCTTGGTGCTGCTGGAAGATTGAAGCTTGTTGTGATCTCAGGAGTCTTTTTAAATGATGGAGATGCTCGGGTTGATATTTTAGTTGTGGGAGAAAAAGTTAAAAAAAATATACTTGAAAAAATACTTGTAGAAGTAGAAGCAGATTTAGGTAGAGAGATAAAATATGCAGTGATGGATAGTGGAGATTTTGAATATAGACTAAGTATTGGAGACAAACTAGTTCGAGACATCTTTGATTATAGACACGAGATTATTTTCAACAAGATTGGGCTTGTGGATTAGTCTAACTACTTTTTAGGGCCTCTTTTGATATAATTAATACAGGAGTTCTCTCTTATTAAAAGCTAATTTTATTTATATGGCATTTCAAGAAACAGGCACTGTGTTAAGTGATGCGTTTGCAAATTTGTGGTTTGGGATAGTTTCATTTATTCCAAACCTAGTGATTGCCCTTGTGATCCTAATTGCAGGGTGGATTATTGGAGCTTTGGTTGGAAAAGTAATTGAGCAAATTTTTACAGGAGCAAAAGTTGATATTGCGCTTCGAAGAACTGGAGTCGACGAGACTCTTTCGAAGGCGGGAATTGTTTTAAATTCTGGAAAATTTGTAGGAGGACTCGTGAAGTGGTTTGTAGTTGTTGCATTTTTAATCGCATCTTTTGATGTACTACGACTTTCACAAGTAAATGAATTTTTGAAAGGTGTGGTGATAGGTTACCTTCCTCAAGTAATCGCAGCGGTTCTAATTCTTTTGGTGGCTGTGGTGATAGGGGATGCTGTATCAAAACTTGTACGAAGCTCAGCAAAAGCAGCAGAACTAAAGGGAGCTAACCTTTTAGGTGCGGTTTCTAAGTGGGTAATTTGGGTTGTGGGCGCTCTCGCAGCTTTAGACCAACTAGGTATCGGACAAGCTGTTTTGCAGACCCTTTTCACAGGAATAGTGGTGGCACTTTCCCTTGCTTTCGGGCTTTCTTTTGGTCTCGGAGGGCAAGCTGCAGCGAGTTCTGCTATTGAGAAAATCAAGCGAGAAATCGCAGATAAGCAATAGGAGTTTTTTCTTTAAAAATCGACTAATTTGACCCGCAAAATCCCCTTAAAAAACAAGGGGATTTTGCTTATTTAGGGGTTAGGGATAGGGGTCACAAATTTCAAAAAGCTCCGCTATTTGAAATCTTGCGACCTGATTTTTGTCGTTCAAAAATCAAAAGTTTGACAAAGGTATTCGGGAGAGTATAATACCAAAGTTCCCTAAAGATATGTTAAAAAACCTTTATTTAAAGCGGAAATAGGAAATCACAACCTGTGTATTTCTTAGTACCGCCGAAAAGCGGTTTTTTTGTCCAGAAACGCTACACTTTGAAAAAAGAATCCTGTCCTAGAATGTGTTTTACGACGGAGGTCGTAACCACGGGTCTTTTCGACATCTAGAGACAGTAGTATGTGTTTAAAATACTAGTAGTATTTTAAATCATACGACTCTTAAAATTTTTCAAGAGAAATTTTAAGAGAGCTTGAGTAAATCTAACTAACCATTAGACGAAAGAGCGCAGGAAAACAAAATTAAACAATTGCGGTTTTTATATTTCCTAATAGGAAATATTAAGAGTATATGGTGGATGCCTTGACTATAGTGAGGCGATGAAGGACGCGAGCTGACGGCGATACGCGACGGTGAGGTGTCTAGCGACCTTTGACCCGTTGATGTCCGAATGGGGAAACCCCTCTCTTTTAAGAGAGACCTTGGTATTTTTAACCAAGGTGCACACCCAGGGAAGTAAAACATTTCAGTACCTGGTGGAAAAGAAACTAATAAGTATTTCGTTAGTAGCGGCGAGCGAAAACGAAGAAGCCCAAACTAGCATTTTTTACTTCTGTGTATTTTTACACAGAAGCAAGAAATGTTGGGGTTGTAAGATTAGCACCGTCTTTAAGACTAAAAAGTTACAAATTGTTTGGTTAGGAGAATCTTTTGGAAAGAAGAACCCTAGTGGGTAACAGTCCCGTAACCGAAAACTAAACAACTTTTATGCTAATTCTTGAGTACCTCGAGACACGAATGGCTCGAGGGAATCTGCCGGAACTAACCGGTAAAGCTAAATACATGTAGAGATCGATAGTGAA
>CAZIMQ010000043.1:0-6458 GCA_964540495.1 uncultured Candidatus Saccharibacteria bacterium
ATGTCAGCGAAGTCGATGTTTCCAATTACTCCCGGAGTTGTGATCAAATCAGAAATTCCTTCAACTGCTTGTTTAAGAATTTCGTCACACATCATGAATGCGTGTTTTGCAGTCGTGTCTTTTGAAATCGCTGTCATTAGTTTGTCGTTTGGAATCACGATGATTGCATCTACTGATTTTCGTAGTTCTTCGATTCCTTGTTCTGCAAGACGAACTCTTTGTTGACCTTCAAATGAAAAAGGTTTTGTTACAACCGCAATTGTCAGTACTCCAGATTCTTTTGCTGTACGAGCGACAACTGGAGCTGCTCCTGTTCCCGTTCCTCCCCCTTCTCCTCCAGCAATAAAAACCATATCAGCACCTTTGATGGCTTCTTGAATTTCTTCTTTTGTTTCCTCAGCTGCTCTTTTTCCAATTTCTGGATTCATTCCAGCTCCCAATCCTTTTGTAAGGTTTTTTCCAATATGAATTTTTTTCTTTGCGAGAGAGTGGTGCAGGTCTTGAGCGTCTGTGTTTACAGCAATAAAATCAACTCCTCTAACTTTGGAATTGAACATGTGGTTTAGGGCGTTTTTTCCTGATCCTCCAACCCCAATCACTTTTATACGAGCAAATGTTTCTACTTCGGGCTTTATTTGTGGCATGGATTTATCTCTTTATTCGTAAGCTTTAACTAAGCAATCATACCAGAAATGGGGTTTAAAGTAAGAGTTGACAAAGTGTCTAAAATATTTGAGGGTTTAAAAAATTTAAGGCAAGAAGCGTTTAAAGATTCCTAAAATATCCATAAATTTACCTTTTATTCTCTTTACGTTTATTTCACCTGCAAAAATTTTTGGTCTTCGGCTTGATCTGTTTGAGTTGATACCAAGAATTGTAAGTCCATATGCAATCGAAAAACTTCCGTCTTTGATCACGCATTTTGTTTCGCCATCAAATTTCATGCAAGCTTTTTTTGCAGGTAGTTTTAGGTAAGTTTTTGCTAATTCTTCTATATGGGGAATTGAAGCACTACTTCCTGTCATGATTACTCCTGCTGGTAAGAGTCCGCTACGGCCGATTTTCTTTAAATGGGCTTCGACAAGTTCAAAAATATCTCCAAGGCGTGCAGAAATAATTTCCTCTAATTTTTTTCGAGGATATGAAACTGTTTCTGGACGAGCGAGTTTTACACGCTCAGCATCTTCAAGTGGTATTTTGAGTCCCAAAGCAATGTCGTTTGTAATGTCATTTCCGCCAATTTGGAAAATCTCAAGAGAGATAGGTGTGCCGTTTTCAAAGACAGTTGCTGACACTGTCTCTGCTCCAATGTTTAAAAGTACACAGCCTGCAACTTGTTGGGCTTTGGTGAGGCAACTGAGGCTTCCTGCGAGTGCTCCAGAAGCAACATCTTGAATAGATACTCCACACTCATTTAAAGCTTCAATCAGATCTTCTAAGTGCTTTGCAATACAAGTGATAAAAAGCATTTTTACTTCAAGCTTCATTCCTTTCATTCCGATTGGTTTTCCAAGGACTACTTTGTTGTCGATTTTGTATTGTAGGGGAACTGCGTGCAAAACTTCACGGTTTAGCATGTATTGTTCGGGAATATCCCTTTCACACATTGAGGTAATTTTTTCAATTACTTCACGAGTCACTTCATTTTCTCTGTCAGGTAAAATTTGTGTAGCGGAAAAGATTGTCCCCGCAACACCTATACCGCTAACTCCTAGGTGAGCTTTTGTAATTTTAATTCCTGAGCTTTTTTCAGCTTGAGAGATTGCTTTTTTAAGTTCTGGAATTAGTTCTTCAATATTTAAAATATAGCCATGACGAAGTCCCTTTGACTCTGCGTAGCCAACACCAACTATTCTAGGTTTAGTTTTTTCTTTGTCAGACGAACTCTCGGAAACAATCACTTTTATTGTTTGGCTTCCGATGTCGACACCGACAGAAATCGTGTTATTCATTTTTAAGTTTCAAGGAAAATTAAATCCGTGTAAACAAATTATACACCAAATTTAATTCTTTGTTTCTTTTCCTCACTTTCCATTTTACTCCCATGTAAGAAACCTTTCAAATGCATGCATCCGTGAATAAATAAAAAATATATAAAATTATTTTTTTCTCTTTGAAATTTTTTCGCTTCTTTGTTCGATTCGTTTATTGAAATAAAAATTTCACCTTCTGTTTTTGAAATTGGGAAACTTAAAATATCTGTTGAGCTATCTTTTCCACGAAATTCTTTATTGAGTTTTCGCATCTTGCTACTTGTAGTAAAGACAAGCGAAAGATTGTATTTTTTTCCTAAAATACTTTCTTTTATTTGAGAAAGGAGAAACCCCGAAATTTCGGGGTTTTTTGCCTTTTCACCTTCTTTTCCTTCATAATTTATAGAAAAGAGTTCTTCTTTTTCTACGGCCTTTTTTGCCATTTTATCGTCTTTTTAGGATTTCAGGAGATTTACCAAGTTTGATCATTTCTTGAATTTGTTCCTTTTTTCGAAGAGATTTAAGAGTTTTTTTCTTTTTTACATAAGCTGACTTGTCTCTTTCTTGGTATCTAATACCTCGGACACGTCTGAGGATTCCAGCTTCTTGGACACGCTTTGTAAACCGTCGGATTATTCCGGCGTTATTTTCTGTTCCTTGTTTGTCTACGGCTACGTTTAACATGGGAAAAATATAGCATATGGCGGAATTTTCCGCAAATCTATGCTGTTTGGGGTCTATTTTAGCTTTTTTAGATAGGGAATTAGCTCGTTTAGAAAGACGGTTTCTTGGCAACGGGTGGCAAAATTTCTTACTACAATGCTTTTTTCCATAGCTTCTTTTTGTCCCATGATCAGAATGTAAGGAATCTCCATTTTTTCTGCTTGTTGAAGTTGGACTGAAAGCTTGTCTTTTGAGAGGGATTGAACAACTGGTACTTTCGCTTTTCGAAGGGTTTCGAGTAAGGCAAGACTCTTTAGCTTTGCATCAAATCCAATTTGAATAAAAAAGAATTTTGATTTTTCCACCTTAGCTTTAGGAAGTTTTTTTCGAGTAATAAAGTGAGGGTGAATAGAAAGAGCAACAGAAACCGCAGGAATGTCTCTGTGTCCCCAGATTTTCTTTGAAAGGGAATTGTAGCGTTCCCCGATTCCAAGCACGCTTTCTGTGTTGTCTCTTCTGCTTTTGATTTCAAATACAGTGTCTGTACAGTAACTTCTACTTCCGATTAGTTTGTGGTTTATAGAGTACGCAATGTTTAAAGATTCTAAGTACTCTAAGACTTCTTTAAAGTGGTTTCTGCTAGATTCCGAAAGGTAGCTCATTGGTTTTGGGGCTTTTTCGTTTATTTGTGAGCATTTAACATCGGTACAGTTAAATATTGCGTAAGCATCTTTTTTGATTTTTTCTTTGCAAGTTTTACAAAGCTTGTTCCCCTCTTTTTTTATAAAATTCTGAAGCTCACGACTAAATCGCACTACAGAGTCTTTGTCTCCAATTGAATTTATTTCCACATATAAATCTTCTTCAGGGTAGCGATCTGCGAGAATTACAAAAGCTGTCTCGATAACCATTGCGTCGCTGATACTTTTTGAAGATCCAATAATTTCAAGGTTAAAAGTTTCCTCGTCAGGGGTTTTTTTCATGTGAGGGTTACCTTTCATCGGTCCTGTGTAATAGGCGGTGACAGGCTGTGAAAGGGTAATAAATTTTTTGTCTAAGTAGGAGCGGATTAAAGCTATTTTTTCTTCTAGGTAACCAGAAAAACGATCAGCTTTGTATTTGAAAGGGTGGAGAGACTTGATTCGAGATTCTAAAAATTTTTGCGCGTGCTCGATGTCTTTTTTCTCTACTTCAGTTTCGGGAAGTGGTGAAAAGCCGTAGTGTGTTGCGATCTCGGACGCTTTTTCTTCTTCAGGGGATATTTTTTGAGGCTTTTCGTTTTTCTTTTTTGGTTCTTTTTTTGCCTTTTTTTCTTCCTTTCCTTTTTTGATTTTGCTTCCTGTTTTTTTCATCTTGTTTGAAATTAACTTTTAGTTTTCAATTTTTTTTCCTGGAAAGAGATCAATGTCTCCTATTGGAAAGAGTCGTACAAGCGCTCGCCCGGAAATATTTTCTCGTGGGAGTGCTCCCCAACTTCGAGAGTCCGAGCTAACTGATCGATTGTCACCCATCACAAAATACTCACCTTCGTTTAAAGTGATCTCACGATCGATATCACTTTCTGAAGACCTGTAATTTTCGTCTATTTTGAAACCTTCTGGGTTTTCTGTATTTATAATCGTTAATTGGTTGTTTTCAATTTTTACAGTTTCTCCTGGAAGACCAACAATTCTTTTTATGTAGTAAGTTTTTTTGTCAGCAGGTGCTGGAGGGTGAAAGACGATCACATCAAATCTTTTTGGATCATCAAGTCTGTATGAGAGCTTGTCGATTACAAGATAGTCTCCGTGGTGAAAAGTAGGGTACATGGAGTTTCCTATCACTATGAAAGTTCTACCAATAAAAGTTTGGATTACTAAAACGGTTGGTATTACAAAAATTAGGATTTCAAGAGTCTCTCGCCAAAAACCTTTCTTCTTTACAGATTCTTTGGTTTCGGGATTAGTTACTAAGATCTCTTTTTCATTCACGAAGTAAATGATAGTATATATGTGCTTATTGACACAAGCTAATAAATAATTTTCTTTACATTTTTTATGCACATAATTGTAGGACTTCGAAATAAAGGTGACGAATATTTAAAAACTAGACACAATGCTGGTGGAATTGTTGTTGCTGATATTGTAAATTCAAAAAAACTTGAATCAAAGATGGATAAGATTTTTTCTGGAAATGTTTTTTCTGGAGAAATCAAAGATGAAAAAGTAAAATTCGTTTTACCTGAACTTTTTATGAATAATTCTGGGGTTTCTTTAAAAAACACGACCTTTACACCAAAAAAACTTGAAAAATTAATAGTGCTTCATGATGATGTAGATCTTCCGCTTGGAAAATTTAAAATTTCTTTCGGTAGAAATTCTGGAGGGCACAAAGGTGTGGAGTCTGTGATTCGAGCTGTAAAAAGTAAAGATTTTGTAAGGATTAGAATTGGAATTTGTCCTGTTACCCCATCTGGGAAATTAAAAAAACTTGAAAGTGCCAAAATTCCTGATTTTGTGGTAGAAGATTTTAAACCTGTTGAATTTGAGGTAATTAAAAAATTATCTAAAACGGTTTTAGAGGCTTTGGAGGTTTTAATTGAAGATGGTCGACCGAAAGCGATGACTCTTTTTAATTAAAAAAAACTCCGCCTTTCGGCGGAGTTTTTTTTGTTTCTTTTCTCTGTACTCTGAATTTTTCTGGTGGAAAAATTCGAGTACTTCCGTTCTCCCGCACCCTGAATTCGCTTGGTAGGCGAATTCGAGTGCTTCCGAGAAAAAATAATTAAAATAAAATTATTTTAATTATTTTTTCTCTCCCGTAAACGAAAGTGCCATCTTTTGATCTTTTGGATCAAATAGAGTGATTTTGAATGGGTAACTTTTACCAAGTTCTATGTTTGCTCGTAGTTTTTCTTCACTTCCAAAATCAGAAACGTGTACAAGTCCTGCTACACCCTCTTCAATAGAAGCTAATGCTCCGTGTCGGTTAAATTTGATCACAACAGCATCTACCATTTGATCTTTTTTGTATTTTTTACTTGCTTCTACCCAAGGGTTTTCTTTCAAAGCTTTGATAGAAAGAGAAATTTTTCCTTCTTTTACTTCAATTACTTTTACTTTTACTTTGTCAGAAACTTTAAATAGCGCTCTAGGATCCTCTACTAGTCCCCAATCAATTTCAGAAATGTGAACAAGACCTTCTAGACCATCTTCTACTTTCACAAATACTCCAAAATCTACAATTCCAGTGATTTCGCCGTCTAAGATGTCACCAACTGCGTACTTACCAACGATTTTTTCTCGATCTTTTTCTCCAGGATTTTTCTCAGAGAAAATAAGTTTGCCTTCTTTTGGTTGAGTTCCGATGATTGTAAGAAATAATTTTTGACCAACTAGTTTCTTGAGTTCTTCTAGGATTCTGTCTTTATCACCGTCCATCACACGAGGGTAGTGGTCGCTTTTTAGTTGACTTGCAGGAAGAAATCCTTGGATTCCTTGCCATGTAACAATAAGTCCTCCTTTGTTCGCTTCAACGATTGGAAGTTCAAGAATTTGCTTTTCCTTCATCATTCGCTCAGCATCGCTCCAAGTAAGTGCTTGTTTTGCTTCCTTGAGAGATAGTTCGATGTAACCATCTTTGTTGCTTTGTTCTACGATTTTCGCAGCAACAATGTCTCCTACGTTGATTTTCTTTACGATATCTCGCACGGCCATGTATTCACGTCCGTAAATGATACCTGTACCAAATGGGTGCAAATCGATATAAACTCCGTTTTTATCAACAGCAATAACAGACCCCTCAACTAAATCTCCAGTTCCTGGAGGTGTTGCGGTTTCTGTT
>CAZIMQ010000044.1:0-6155 GCA_964540495.1 uncultured Candidatus Saccharibacteria bacterium
TAAACCCTGACTTTAATGGTCAGGGCTAGGACACTGTCTCAAAAATGTGATCTTCTTGATCAAGACTGATTGCAAATTCAGTGTAACAAACCTTCTTTCCGGCTTTTAAATAACGGCGTGCCACGGGTGCGTTTGTAATATCGGCCCCTCGTACGCTACCATTCTCCATATTGAAGGTTAATTGAACGGTGTCTGCGAGCGGAGGACGAAGTTCAAACCTTTGAGATCGGAAAAAACCTCCCCTGACTACTTTCACCGCGATCGTCTTTGATTTAGGAGTTTCTTGGCCACTAATCAAGACTGAATCCACACGTTTTGCTCCTTGAAGAATTACTTCATGAAGTTTTGTACCTTCTGGTACGTAATATTCGTTTTGACAAACAAAGAGCGGAAGAGGTCTTTCGAGTCTTTTGATTTCGCCACTTTCAGTTTTGAAAACAAATATGATTTTACAGTTTTTCATGGTCGTATTTTTTTTTGCGAAGGAGGATTGCTGTTTATTACTATACACAAATTTTTTGGATTGGAAACAAAAAAATAACCACACATTTTAATGTTGCGGTTTTGCGTCTGTTGGAACAGGATAATTTATTCGCAGACCTTCTCGTCTAAGCACTTCTACGAAATCCAGCACTAGGTCGTTGTGCTCCCGAGAGAGGTAAGGACGTCCGAAGTGAAGCCACCCCTGCGCTCTTTCAAAACGCTTCCTGGCCTGATCAAGTTCGTAATAGCGGGCTCCACGGACTAAATCCATAGCGGCTACACACTTTATTGCGAGCGGTCCAACATCTTTTTCATCTTCGGTAAAAGCTTTGACTCGTTCGAAGATGCCGTCTTCGCTTTTGTCGAGGTTTTCAGCTTCGAATTTTGGACCTGGGGAGCAGATGAGGACATAGTTGGCCACCTGGTCTCCAAAATTCTGAGCGATCTCTGACAGGTCATACCAAACTGTTTCAAGGTTGTGGCAATAGCCCGCCAAACAAATATTGAGAGGAAAGCCGTATCTGGTTAGGTCTCCACCGACACATATTGAGTGTATTGCGGGGTGGACTGGAAACCGGCCAAATTGAGGAGGTTCTTCTTTAAATTCTTCCAAAAGCAACTCTATAGCTCTTGTTTGGAGCACTGTGGACATTACTAAATCGTCAGTCTTCATAATGTGTTAGGAACGGAATTGTTCGATAATTATTTAATCAGATTATTGACACTAAGTAAATACAGAGATATTAATTATTTTGTTTTAGAGAGGCTCATAAGTTATAATCCACTTTATGAAATATGATGTAAAAAATATCGCGCTAAGCGCTGAAGGGAAAAAGAAAATTGAGTGGGCTTTGAAAGACATGCCCGTTTTAAAAACCATAGCAACTGATTTTGAAAAAAGAAAACCATTAAAAGGGTTGACCTTGTCTGCGTGTCTACATGTGACTGCAGAAACTGCAAATCTTGCAATTACATTAAAAAAAGGAGGAGCGGAGGTGTTTTTATGTGCTTCTAATCCCCTTTCAACTCAAGATGACGTAGCTGCGAGTCTTGCAAAAGATTATGGAATCAACACTTTTGCAATAAAAGGTGAAGACTCAAAAACATATTTTAAACATATCGACGCTGTGCTTGATGTAAAACCTGCAATTGTAATGGACGACGGAGCCGACTTGGTGTCAGAACTTCATAAAAAAAGACAAAATCAAATAAAAGATATTTTAGGAAGTACAGAAGAAACCACAACTGGAGTTGTTAGACTCAAAGCTTTGGCGAAAGCGGGAAAACTTTTATTTCCTGTGATTGCTGTAAATGAGTCTAAAACAAAGCACATGTTTGATAACCGTTATGGAACTGGACAATCTACATTAGATGGAATCATTCGAGCGACAAACCGATTGATTGCAGGACAAGTGTTTGTGGTAGCTGGCTACGGTTGGTGTGGAAAAGGTCTTGCAATGCGAGCGAGAGGTATGGGAGCAAGAGTAATAGTAACTGAAATCGACTCTGTAAAGGCTCTAGAAGCCAACATGGACGGTTTTGAAGTACTTCCTATGAAAGAGGCTGTAAAAATTGCTGATTTTGTTTGTACTGTTACAGGAAACAAGCACGTTTTACGAGAAGAACACTTTAAGATCATAAAAGACGGTTGCATAATTTCAAACTCAGGGCATTTTGATATTGAAATCGATTTAGTTTCTTTGAAAAAATTAAGTAAAAAAGTCACAAATGCTCGACCTTTCAACGAAGAGTACGAATTAAAAGATGGGAGAAAAATTTATGTTATTGCTGAAGGACGCCTTGTAAACCTAGGTTCTGCGGAAGGTCACCCATCGAGTGTTATGGACATGAGTTTTGCAAACCAAGCTCTTGGAGCGGAGTTTATAGTGAAAAATTACAAAACTATGGGAAATGATGTACACACTTTACCGGAAGAATTAGACGAAGAGATTGCATCAATTAAACTTAAAGCTCTAAAGATTTCTGTGGATAAATTAACTCCTGACCAGAAAAAATACATGAATAGTTGGGAAGAGGGAACAAACTAAATATGGCAAGCAAGAAAATATTAGTTTCCGGTTCTCTTGTGTTCGATACTTCTTTTACCCTTTCTTCAGCTATCGGAGAACAGATTCAAATTGAGAGTGGAAAAGTTGCAAAACAAAACCTCATGTTTAGTGCAAATAAAAAGCAGGTAAATTTTGGTGGTACTGCGGGTAATATTGCGTATGGCTTAGGTCTTTTAAAAGAATCTTGTTTTGTTCTGTCTGCTGTTGGAAAAGATTTTTCTTCTTATGAGACTCACTTAAAGAAAATAGGAGCAGATCTTAAAATTTTTAAAGATGAAAAAGATTACACTGCGACTTTTTACGCTATGACAGACACAAAAGGAGAGCAAATAGGTGTATTTCAAGGTGGAGCTTACAACAGCAATGTCTCTTCCCTTTCGATCACAAAACAGTTTTCTTTAAAAGAAATTCAAGGTTTAGAGTACGCTATTTTTGCTGCAGGAACTGCAAAAAGCATGCTGAAGCAAATAAAAGAATTAAGAAAGGTAAATAAAAAGGTAAAAATTGTTTTTGATCCTGGACAAATGCTTGCAATAGACTTTTCAGAAGAAATTTTGAGAGATTGTTTGAAAAATTCAGATTTAGTAATTTTAAATGACGTAGAATGTAATTTTCTTCACAATCACTTTGGTTTTGATTTAGAGAAAATATTTTCTCTTGGAGTGGTGGGCCTCATAGAGACAAGAGGAGCTGAAGGATCTGTTTTTCATGAAAAACTTTCTTCTAATGAATTAAAACAAACTACGGTTATTGTAAAAAAAGCTAAAAAAGTAGTGGATCCAACTGGTGCAGGAGACGCTTTTAGAGCAGGTTTCATAAGCTCACTTTTGAAAGGAAAGAGTGTAAAAGAAGCAATGGCTTTAGGAAATAAAATGGGAGCGCTTTGTGTACAAAGTGCTGGGGGGCAGAATTATAAAATATAATACCTGTTTTTACTTCCCTTTTAATTCGGGATATCTTTCTTCGAGATCTGGAAAAGCGGTACCGGGACCTGCAATTATGATCCAATGACCATTATCATTTTTTAAATATAATTGTGCTTCATCTTGATTTTTATCTTCTGGTATAATTATAAATTTTGCATATTGATCATCTATAAACACAGTTTCTAGATCGAAATTACCGATAGTTTTTTTGTAGGAATCAAGATATTTAAGAGCAGATAAATATGCTCCCGGTGGAGGAGTTGTTGCCATATCTTTACTACAAAAATAAGTCGGGGTTAAGAATCTGATAACAAACCATGTAGTAAACGATGTTGCAATCACAGTTAAAATAATTGTAATTAATATTTTCTTCTTCATATTTTATAATTATAACAACTCTAAGACTTTCAACAACGCTTCTGATGCTTCTACTCCTTTATTCATATCCCCTTTTGAACGAATCTTGGCTTGTTCGAGATTATCTACTGTAAGGATTGCGTTTGTGATCGGTACACCAGTTTTAAGCATCGCATCCATGATGCCTCTCGTCGCTTCTTGTGCGATGAAATGGTAATGATCTGTGTCTCCTTTTATGACACAGCCTATTGCAATGATCCCATCTAGTTTTTTACTTGGGCGACCGTTAGGTTTAGCCTGAATTATTTTTTGGCAAATTATTGGAATTTCAAAACCTCCAGGAGCGCTAAAAATAAAAATATTTTTTTCTTTCACTCCCGCGTCTTTTAAGGTCTGAATTGCCCCGTCTCGCATAGGAAAAGTAATGTCGCTGTTGTAGGAAGAGACGACGAGACCGATTTTAGTAGAATCAAGAATCTTGAATTTAGAATCTAGGGCTTTTTTAATATTACGTTGCATAAAATTATTTTGATTTTGTGAAATTTTCCAAGTATTTGGAAAGCATATCCGTTTCAATATTAACCATATCAGAAACTTTCTTTTCGCCAAGATTTGTCTCATTTAAGGTAAAAGGTATAAGTGAGACCATAAAACCTTCTTTTGTTTTTTCAGAAATAGTTAAAGACACACCATCAACAGTGACAGACCCTTTGTAAGCTATATATTTATGAAATTCTTTTGGAATTGAGATGCTAAAAACTTTTGAACCACCTTCCTCCTTGATTTTGTGTACCACTCCCATGCAATCTACATGTCCATAAACAAAATGTCCTGAAAGCGAGTCCCCGACTTTTAAACTTTTTTCCAAATTTACAAAAATTCCTGCTACAAAATTTTCAGCAGTTGTGACTCTCAAAGTTTCCTTCATGTATTCAACAGAGAAAGAATCATTCCCAGCCTCTACCACCGTAGAACAAATCCCGTTTATGTTTACACTTTCTCCAAGCTTCAAATCAAAGTCCGCCGGTTTTTCTATAGAAACTTTTTTTATGAACGAAGAAATAGAGGTAGATTTGACCGCCTTTTTTGCTTGTACAATCCCTGTAAACATTACTTTTGTAGAAGTCCCATAGCAAGCCTTGTCATCTCGACATCGTTTGAGATCATTTCTCGAAGCACTTCGTCATCTGTAGCTAAAACTTCTTTTCGTAGACGATTTAATACATGAACTTCGATTTCTTTTTCGTATAGGTCGCAATTGAAATCTAGAATATGAGCCTCTAGCACATGCGGATTTCTTGTAGATATATAGAGAGAGGCGTTGTGTGTAATTCCATCCACCACAGCTCTCCCAGCATAAATTCCCGGTTCAAGGTCTAGGCTTATTTCTATGTTTGCTGTTGGAAATCCGAGTTTCGTGGCTTTTTGTTCTCCTTTCAGTACTTTTCCTTTTACAATCATAGTTTTATTTTTTTAAGCTTTTAGTCTTTGGTTTAGTTTTTTTAGTATTGTCTTGTTTTAATTTTTCTATATCGCTCACTAAAGATTTTAGAGCATCTTCAATGCGCACAATCATTTCTTTTGTTTCAGTGTCTCTTTGTTCTTCACTCTGTTCTCCTTCTTCGATTTCATCCACATCTTCCTGAATCTCGTCGACATCTTTTTGAATTTCATCCACATCTTCCTGAATCTCGTCGACATCTTTTTGAATTTCATCGACGTCCTCTTGGATTTCCCCTACATTTTCCTGAATCTCATCTACATCTTCTTGAATTTCACCAACGTCGCTTTTAATTTCTCCTAAGTTTTGCTCCACTTTCTCTAGATTCGCAGTGTTTCTGTTAATCGTAAGCTGGATTAAGATTGCTAAGTAAATTGCCTCCAAAGAAACAATCGTCGTTAAAAATAGCAGAATTCTATCAAAAGAAAAGCCGAAAAACGGTAAAATGAGGCAAGTAACAAAAAAACAGCTGTGAGCAATGATAGAAGCAGGTGACCCTACCCACTTTGTGAAGTTTAGAGCAAACTGAGCAACTTTTTTATTTAGATCATTTTCCATATTTTTATATTCTATCATTGAAAGCCTTTTCTCTCAAAAAAATTTGCGGAAAAGCCTAGTTTTTACTATACTCGAGGTGTGGAAGAAGCGAAAAAACAAGAGAAAGATGCTTTAACAAAGAGCGATTTGATTTCTTTTGCTTTCGAAGTGGGTGGTTCAATTGCTCTACCTTTAGTAATTTTGGCTCTTGGTGGCAGGTTGTTAGACAAACATTTTGCTACTTCACCACTTTTCCTGATACTCGGACTACTCCTATCACTG
>CAZIMQ010000045.1:0-4725 GCA_964540495.1 uncultured Candidatus Saccharibacteria bacterium
GTTGAAACATAATCATCTACTCCGTCTAGTGAAATCGCTTGCCCTATTTTTCCTGTAGCATACGTGGGAGAACCATTTGATGTTCCATTGTTTCCAGATTTAGCATCTGCTGTGTTTCCATCAAAACTATATGAATACAGCAAACCGTCTGTTGCTACAGCTCCCGCCCCTACTTGATTCAACCTCCCTGCATTCCCAAAAGTATTTTTTAGAGAGTTGATGAGCGCCAGAGTTCTGGGTCCAACTCTACCGAATCCTGTAGTCTCAGGAGTTCCACTACATACAATATTGTACTTACATTGAAGAGCTTTGATCGCACTTGATGTAAGAGATCCGTAGTACGTAGTCTCTTTACCAAGTTCAGTAACCTTTTGCCCAATGCTATTTAGAATTCTTTGCAGTGTAGACACTTGAGGGTGTCTGTCTCCTGGAGTAAGAATTGTGTCTAGAGTTTCCGCTAGAGTGAAGTAAGGAGAGAAGACAAAAGAAAATACAACAAGAGAGAAAACGAAGTTTTTAAATAGTTTCATTGGGGTTTAGTAAAGTTTATAAATTGTTTTTAATGAATAAATTATAACATGTGTTTAGCAACAAAAAACCCACCTCCCGGTGGGTTTTTTGTTGCTTACTCAGAAAGAAGTATCTGATTCACCTTAGCTTTCGTAAGGTTCCCGAAGTATCCAGTTCCCTCAATTCCATTAGCTAACTGGTATTTGATTAGAGTTGCTTTGGTTACAGGTCCGAAGGTGTCTACTTCTTTGCCGTAAGAGCCAAGACCAGATCCAACTGGAAATCCATGAGTGTTGAGGAATCTTTGGAGGTAGCGGACTTCTTTGTCTGTAGTTCCTACTCCAAAAGTTTTTGTAAACTGAAAACCTTTCAACACATCCTCATTTGATGTTACGCCATTTTGTGCGTCTTCTAACGCTTTGACTCTGTTATATTCAGCTATCAAAACTAGAAGTTGCGCTTTGATTGACTCGATCAACTGTTCTTTTGTTAAGTTCGAATTATTATCTGTTTTGGATTTTGAAGATCTAGTACCTCCTCCTCCAGAACTACCCCCACTATTATTTGAAGAGTTATCTGCGCTGTCTTCTATTGCACCCTCTGTAATTTCATAAGTAGAAAATCCAGTTACAGTGAAGACTAAAGTACCATTTGAATATGAATTAATTACACACTGAGGAGATTTACACTCCACACCATCTTTTAAGATTTTTGGTTCTTTTTCAGTCAGATTGTACAAAGTAATCGTCGCAGGTTTATTTAACTCTGGAATATCAGAAGAATCTAGAGAAACTTTCTTAGAAGAAAATGTTAGGTTGCTATCAACATCAAGTACTTCTGTGTTTCTTGTAAGAGCAACGTCAGTATTAAACAAAATCTTTCCTACCCCACTCTTTCCAATCTCTAGACCTTTCACAGTATTTAAGTTTCTCTCTAAATTTGGTCGGATATCAAAATTAGAAATTTTTGGTTTCAAACAACCAAAAGTGTTTGACTCTGTTTTCAAAACAATAGGCGTATTTGGACAGTAATCTAATTCATCATTTTTTCCATCACCATCTGAGTCAGTATTTCGACGTACCAAGGTGTATGAATCCACAGCAATCGAAATATTTTTTTGTGTACTCAAAACACCATCAGAAACTGTAAGCCTGATAACATACATTCCATTAGCAGAAAAAGTTGCATTGGTCGACGCGGTCGTTGCGCTTGAAAATGTCACAGTACCAGGACCAGACAATTTACTCCAACTATAATTTATAGAGCCACCATCTGGGTCATTGGATCCGACGGCAGACAGATTTACTGATGAAGTATTAATTATTTGATCATTACTTGAAACTATTACAGGAGCTCTGTTTGTGTTGGTCACATTAATTGAAACGGTCTCTGTATCTATTCCTCCTTTCGCATCTGATACAGTAAAGGTTGGTGAGTATGAACCTGATTGAGCAAATGATGGAGAGAAAGCAAACACTCGCGTATTCGCATTGAACGTAGCACCTGAAGGAAGATTTGTAGCAGAGTAAGTAAGCACATCTCCACTATTTGCATCTGTTGCACTGAGTGTAAAAGTAAGTTGATTATTTTCTGCTACAGTTTTAGACCCAATTGTATTAAGCACTGGAGCAATATTTTCAGGTACAGAATCAGACGGCGCCGGATCAGTACTTGGAGTAGAAACAACTGGATTTAAAAATGTAAATGTTTCATTTGAAATAGCGCATAGAGTTGAGTCCGTGCCTGCTCCACAGATTTTTACTTTATATTTCACAGGCAACTTTAATCCTCCAGGCATTCTTGATCCAAGTAACCGCGCCCGAGATTCGTAAGAATTAATTGTGTCTTGAGAAATTTCTTCTGTATAACTTTCAGAACCACTTCTCTTAGAATTTATAACTGGAATATTAATCAAACTTCCATTTGGTAAAGGATAGACACCCCCTCTAATTTCTACGCCATCAGAATTAAACGGCACCAAACTTACATTTACAGAAGACACCGGCCAATTAGATACTTTATATACAAACATAAGTGGTGTAGTCGCAGAAATTTGAGTTCTACGTAAAGGGTCAATCGCGAGTGATTTTGCACCCATGGCCGTACCTTGTTTTAAAATCTCAATTTGTACATAACCTTCAATAGCTGTTACAGACTTTATTAAAGAATTACTTTTTGAAGGGTTTCCGTTATCAGTAATTTTTATATCGAGATTTAATGATGGAATGGCTAAGTCGTTAGTAGGACTTATCCCAGCAAGACTCCTCAAGGTTGGCGAATTAAAATCCAAACCAACACTATCTTTTACAGTAATTTGCCCTGTTGTGGAATTAATTGAAAAATAATTAGCTCCCGATCCTCCAATTATTGAGTACACTAGAGTTTGACCGGGATTAATATCTCTTGCTTCTATCTTGGCTACAACTGTTCCAACAGGAGTTTTTTCATTAATTTGAACTTTATAATTTCTTTTGACAAACTGAGGTGTGTGATTAGCATCAATGAATGAACCAATAGAATTTAAAGAGATTGTGGAAAGTCTTTCTGTACTTCCCATATCCGACATAGCACTATTTATTTCATTTATATATCCAGAAACAAAAGGTCCCCCAACACACCCAAGCCCGCCACCTTGATGAGCAGAGACAAGTATTAATTCACCATTGACTAAAACGAAGCTTGGCCCTCCAGAATCATGATTTCGAATAATTGGATACTGTAAATTTTCATACGCTCCAAACTTAGCACTGCACCCTGAAGTGCCTTTATCCCAAATATCAACTTGCAAAGCACTAGAATTCCCATTAGCTTGATGAACAATCACGGAGCGATTTTGATTGATAGCTAAAAACTTTAAATTATTTGTTTGCCCATACGGACCATTTGCAAAAGGAATTTCATCAAAAGAATTTTTTAAATTAAATTCTTCCATTGAAGAAAAAACTCTGTAAGCTTTAAAACGACCAGCTGGTAGTGGACTATTTAGTTTCGTAATGTGAATATCTGTTCCAGGAACAACTCTATAATCAACAACTGTTCTTTCTTCTACTTTTCCCTCCTTATCAGCAAAGCGAACAATTCTACCTGGATAAAAACCAAAACCCAGATGATCTGCCTGAATCATAAAAGAAGGGGCAATAAGTGTTCCTGCTTTTCTCGCATCTTTCCATTCATCTTGCCAAGTCATGACTCCTGTAAAATCAAGTTTCGAAGTCCAAGAATTAGTATTGATTTTTAAAGCCCCACCCAAAGAACTGTCCATACTTTGATAAATATTAAAATCTCCTTTTCCTGGGCCATTTACCAAAGCTTCCAGTTCTGCATTTACTTTAGAAGCAAAAGTATTAGTTGCCAGCACGATCGCGGCGGCCTGATCCTTTTTTAAAGAATTTATAAGGCTTTTTATAGACTCAATAATCGAAGCAAGTTGCGAAGATTTTTCTTCGGTCGAAAGTTCGACAGCAAAACTAAGTGATGGAAAAACTAGAGAGAAAACTAGAGAGAGTATAAAAAAATTTTTCATTTTAATTAAATTTACAAATTACCAATAAGACCCACTTGATTTACCTCGATCTTCTAATTCTTTTACACGCAAATACTCTATTTGAAGTTCGAGAATTTTCTTTGAAATTTCCCTAATTGCTTCTTCTCGAGTTTTACCAGATAAATTTAAAGCACCAGATGAAGGAGAAGAAAACCCGTATCCTCCAGGATTTATAGAGTGGTAGACTGCTTGCACTGAAGTTCCTCGATTATTTCCCGCACTATATCCACCTGGTACATTTTTAAAAGAAGAGTAATTAGTGTTTGAACCACTAGACTGATTTGAAGTACCATAACCTCCAGGAATTATTGGGTCATAATAATTTACATTGCTTCCTTGGTAAGTACTCGTACTGTAACCTCCTGAAACATTAGGATTAGAAATTACTCCAGAACCTGAAGGATTACTTTCTTTTGGCAAAACTTTTATAGTTACTTTTCTTGTTGAATAAAGACTTGAATTGTTTGGATCAAAAACTCTTACCACGAGCTTGTACTCATTTTTTTGATCAACATCTAAAACACCTGACCTTGCAACCAAAATTTTCCCACCATAATCAATACTAAAAACATTGTCAGTATTTCCTGAGTCAAATTTAAAATCTTTTGATTGGAAAAAATAAGAAGACACTGTTGCATTTACTGTACCCAAATCATAGTAAATAGGACTAT
>CAZIMQ010000045.1:4735-5920 GCA_964540495.1 uncultured Candidatus Saccharibacteria bacterium
TTTCATAAACAGTCAATTCACAATCTTCCAAGGTACAAAGACCACTTCTTGAAGTTACACCTTTCATCACAGGTGCAGTTTTTTTAGGTTGTATATATACACTTTCAGTACCGCTCAAAGCATATTCACCTGTTTTTGCAGTTGAAGACGTTGCAACCATACGAACTGCTCTGACATAGTAATATTGACCTGGCACAATGCCATTTATTTCAAGTTTGTAATTTGAAAGAGTACTTGTGGTTGTAGCAAGGGAGCTTACTAACACAGGAGCTGTGGTAGAACCAAAATTTGTAGTGCTACCATGATTAAAAAAAACATAAGTAAAACTTCCGGTTTTTGTTTGTGTAGGTGTAACCAATTCTAAGATTACACTATCTCCTCCTGCCGGATATTCTTTTGATTTAATAGAAACATTATCATAAGTCTGAAGAGCAGAAACTCCTGTAGTGAATAAAAAAAGATACACAAAAGAAAAAGAGAGGATTTTTATTTTCATGATTTGGAAATAATTAACATAAGATTATTATAACCTAAAAATAAAAAGTATATAGCGGGAAAAGTATACAGTGTATAAAAAGTATACCGTATTTAGTATATAGTCTAGAAAAGAGAAACAAAAAAACCACCTCTCGGTGGGTTTTTTGTTACTTACTCAGAAAGAAGCACCTGATTCACCTTAGCTTTCGTAAGGTTCCCGAAGTATCCAGTCCCCTCAATTCCATTAGCTAACTGGTATTTGATTAGAGTTGCTTTAGTTACAGGTCCGAAGGTGTCTACTTCTTTGCCGTAAGAGCCAAGACCAGATCCAACTGGAAATCCATGAGTGTTGAGGAATCTTTGGAGGTAGCGGACTTCTGAAGAGTTTGCACCGATTCCGAAGGTTTTAGTGAATTGGAAACCTTTGAGTGCTGTGTCGGTTGTGTTAGTGGTACTTCCTCCCTCTTGTGCTTTTAGTTGGTTGTAGAGAGTGAGGAGTTCTTGGATCTTTGCGATTAGGTATTGGATTGTTTCTTCTCGAGTTGCGTTAGCTTTGAGAGTAAGAGTTGAAGAACTTGATTTACTTCCTCCTCCTCCACCACTACTTCTCGGCTTTGGTGATGAGTCTCCTGTGGTTGGTGGAGTTGTTGTGTCTGCTGTAGATGGAGTGATTACAGGAGGCTCATCCCCTTCTGTGACTTCGTATGT
>CAZIMQ010000046.1:0-5920 GCA_964540495.1 uncultured Candidatus Saccharibacteria bacterium
ATTTTATAAGTAGAAGTATTGTTTTCGTCAGAAAGTGCAATGGTAAAAGTTCCATCACTTTCTTTTTTTAATCCATAGACGCTTACCCAGGCGGTAGCGATCGCTTGTTTTACATCTTCAATAGTTTTTAGATTTTCTGGACAAGATTCGTACGTTTCGTCACGAAAAGGGTATGTGGATAACAACTGTTCGATAGGACCTACTTTTTCTGAATTTTGTTCACTCATTAGAATCAAATATAACATGAGTTTTTCTTTGATCAGAGTTTTTAGGTAAAAAAATAACTCCCGGGAGGGGGAGTTGGGGGGGGGGAGAGGATTCTATTCCTCTAACGAAAGGACCCCTTGAAGAAACCTGAGTTTTTCTGCGTCAGACTTGGAATGATCACCATACGTGGTGGTTATCATCAAGTGCAAAACAATGAAATCAGGCACTACGCAGCCCACATCGTTATCGTAGAAAAATCCGTCCCCTGTGAGAATGACTTCAGGGTGACCTTGATTTTTCAGGGTTTCAAGGAGACGTTCTCTCTCCTTTCTGTCCCAGAGTACTTTAGTGTTTGTCATAGTGGTATTGGGTAAATGAACAGGATGGTCAGACGAATAATACAATCGGTGAGTTGTTTGTCAATGTAAATGAACTCTTGTAAGTAAGGAGTTACGCGCCTATATTGCCACCTCGAAGATTTATGGTATTGTACGAATTAGTAGACACTGTCGTCGAAATAAACTGCACAAACCTAATCTTATGAAAAACCTAACTCCTCGAGTCCAACAAGTGTTGGTCTTAGCTCGTAAAACAGCTGAAGAGACCAACTACTCTGAAGTCAGAATTGAACACCTGTTTTTGGGAATACTGAATCTGGGTCAAGGTGTTGCGGTCAATGTCCTTTTGGGGCTCGGAATAGACCTAAAAACCTTACACGATGCCCTTATTGCACGGATCCCTCAAGAAGCTTCAAAAACTACTGGCTGTAATCTTTACACGGAAGAAGCGAAAACTGTTCTTCGTTCTGCTCTCGAAGAAAGCCGTAGTATGGATCACGAATGGGTAGGCACGGAGCATCTGCTTATTGGGATACTTCTTGAGGGCAAAAGCATTGCTGTTGCCTTACTCAACGAGTTCGGAGTTTCTTTGGAACGGGCCCGCGAGCAAGTTCTTACATTTTACCCTTTTCCTCTAGGGGATCTGTCTTAACAAAAAAAATAAACAACCTAGACTGGCAAGTTTTGGTTGTATTTTTTTGGTTGGGTCTATGGTCTAATTAAAAATGGAACCCACATTACTTTCATTTCCTTAAGTTTTCTTATGGGTTCTAGATTGTTATTATCGATTCCGTGCTGATTTGTGATACAAGTATCGGTTTTGCCTTCCGCGCAATATTTTGCAGAATCTTGTGTATTTTCTAGGAAAACAAACTGAACATCCTCGTTAATTAAATCCCTTAACGTTTTTAAAGTTGCACACGATTTTAAATCATTGGTAAATTTGTTTTTTGCCAAATATAGTGGAGGATTTTCATACCAAAAAATATTGTTCATATCTCGATCTAACACAGCATCCATAACAGCCGTGCTGTACTCGTCAGACAAATCAGGTATCAGTATTCTTATTTCATTGCTAGGTATATTTTTTATCATACTAATTCCTTCATTGAATGAATTTACTTCAATAATTTCATAATCTTTAAAATTGTCATTGTTTTTCAGTAAATATTCCGTTGCTCTGTATGTACAAGTTCCTTTTTTGAGAGAGATTATTTTTTTCATATGAAAAGATACTATCATGATTTTTTACAAAAAAATAACTCCCGGGAGGGGAGTTGGGGGGGGGTAAAAAACCTTCAAAAAATTTATATATCGCTTAAAAAGCATTTTAATAGTAAAATTTATCTATGGAAATAGTATTAAATATATTGATAATTATCTTTTTGGGTTTGTTATTATATAAATTAAATAATATACAAAAAGAAATTAAAGAAATAAGAGAAGGGATGTTAACCAAACATAGTTTTGAGTCACCATTAGAAACATTTAATCGAATTAATGGGAGTTCAGAGGATAGAGAGTAATCCTTACTTGGGTTTTAGTAGGTATCCTTTTAAATAAAAAGATTTATTATCGCTACAATAACTCCTAGTCCCCCAACAACAGCAGCGACCCATGTTGCGTTACGGATAGATTTTGTTAGGTTCTCAGAGGACTGTGATGCATTTTTGAGTTCTTTGGTTAAGTCCCAAATTGGTTGACTGGGGCTTCCCGGTATATGAATATTGCTATGGAACCAAGATAATTTCCAAAGAAAAGTATCCGACTTTTCATCTTTAGACATATTTAGCCATCTCTCTCTTAACTCTTTTTGTGATTCATTTTCTCCAAACATATTTAAAGTATATCAAATATTAATATTTAATTTGGTAATCCCTAGCGGAATTTCTCCCTCGAAATTTTCTCGCCGTCGCTATGAAAATTTCTGGGCACCGGTTTTTACTTCGCTTTTTGCTAAAAGCTTAATGTAAAAACCGTTCGAATCCGCACATTTAACTTCGTTAAATTTAGGGTCCACCGGAAAAACAAAAACCGCCTCAAAAGCGGTTTAAGTTTTTCTACGGTGGACCCTAGCGGATTCGAACCGCTGACCTCCTCAGTGCAAATGAGGCGCTCTACCAACTAAGCTAAGGGCCCGTTACGGGACATGGGTAATATAGTATCAAATAATAGTCTTTTGTAAATATAAAAAATCCACCTCTTTTGAAGGTGGTTTATTCGGGAAATTTGAATTTCACAAGCTTGTCTATAGGAGCTGCTTTGTGGTTGGTTGCGGGAGAGTCTCCGTAAATTTTACTTCAGAAAAAAACAGCTGTCTAATTTAAAAAATAGTCCGCAGTTTTTTAGACTGCGGACGGGTGATCTGGGCTTAGAAAGTCCAGGAGAAACCTGATCCCCAAACCACTTCGCTTGGCATGTTCCTGTTTCCGAGAGGAAAGTACCCAGTCCCCTCAAGGATGTTCCAGGTAAGTTTCGGTGTCAGGGTGCAGTTGAGCGATGAAGCGTGTTTGAGGATAAATCCTTCTTTCACTCCAAAACAACCATCGTCAAACCCGAGTGAGGTGGATGACCTAAGGCGGAGCTTTTCGGTAAGACGGACTTCACTCATCGCCCCAAGGGCAACTATGTTTCCTCCTTCAAAGGGTGTGTTGCCGTCAGGGATCATATAGAGCGTGTAGCTCATAAATGGGGTTACGCTTAACCAACAGAACGGCTCTTTTTTCGGGAAATCAAGCTGGATGCCCCACTTGACCACATCATTGTAGGGCACTTGCCCCACGCTGAAGTTGTCGAAATAGGAAAGCGAGGTTGTGAGATCAAGCGACCCCACTTTTCCGCTCCAGCCGACCGTGTAGTCGAGTTCGTCGTCCCAGCCGGTCGCCCATTCGGAGTTAAATCCGCTCGAATACCAGAGGTCGATAAAGATTCCGGATTCGTGGGTGAGGGAGATGTTTCCTTGAACGACTGGATCTGAGTAGAACATTAATCCATCGTCGAAGCCCACGTACTGTGAGCGAACGATCGTTTGGGCTTTGACCGTGAAGTCTTGGGCATTTACCTTGTGGAGGAAGAGGACACTTATGGCGAGTGTCACGAGGAGTATCAGTGTTTTCATGAGTTGTTTGGGTTGGGGAGGTCAATGAACTATCTGCCTTAAATTATGACAAAAAACTAAATTTGTCAATATTTTGTACTTGATTTTTTTAGTTTGAAATTTCTGTCTCATTTCTTTTATTATTTGTAATTTGGATTTTGTTTATTGTAATTTACTCTTCCTAACACCTATCACCTACAACCTTTTCGTGCTCTTTCTTTGATATTTTATACTTTAATACCCTAATACTTTTATATTCTAATACTTCCCATGCTATAATTTTCTTTAATATGATAGAAAATCGTCCTCCTTGGCTTTATCAAATGAAGTTTAAGAGGCAAATTGAAATTTTAAACAAGGATTTTGAAACCGATATAGCAATAATCGGTGGGGGAATTGCCGGTGTTTCTACCGCTTTCTTTGCTCTTGAACACACAAATCAAAAAGTTACTTTAATCGAAAAGGATTTACTGGCTCATGGAGCGACCGGACACAACGCCGGCTACGTAGTAAATTACATTGAAAGGCCTTTTCAAGAAATTATAGAAGAATTTGGAGAAGATATGGCCTTAGAAGGCTACATGGATCTTGAAAGTGGTTGGGAAAAGATTGATCACATGTACGAAAAGGCTTCTTTGGATATTCCTTTTACAAAAATTATTGGTTACGCTGGTTTTTCTACAAAAGAAAGGGTATTTTCAGAATTAAAGACAATATCCCTTCAAAGAAAACGAAATTTACCTGTTCACAAGGTTATTTTAGACAAAAATGTAGATTGGATAGGGGAAATTTTGCCTGAATGGAAAGATTCTCTTGAACTTGCCGAAAGAAGTGAGATTCTTTCTCTCTTAGAATCTAAAGACGACCAGTACCTCGCTTGTTTACCTTACAAAGTAGCTTGTGCAAACTCTGCACGTTTTTGTGAGGAAATTGTAGAGTATATGGAACGTACTTACCCAGATCGTTTTAGGTTTTTTGAGCACACTCCAATTGAAAAAATTATTTTACATAAAGACGGAGCCACACTTGATGCTAAGAAACACGAAATTAAAACAAAAAGAGTTGTAATGTGTACAAATGGTTTTGAAAAAATCAGGATAATTAATGAAGGTAGTTTGGAAATCGATACAAAATTTCACCATGAAGTCTGGGGAGTGATCGGCTACATGGCAGCGTACAGTGAAGCTTTAGATAAAGCCCCTTTTGCCGCGGAGTACTACACACGAGAAAAGATTCAAGAAGAAGTGAAGGGAAATGACCCATATTTTTATGTAACAAGACGCCCTTATGATTTTGGTGGTAAATCTAGTTCAAACCTCATTTCAATAGGAGGACCTGAAATCTACCTAGAAGACTCAGAAGTTTACTCTAGAAACTACGAATATCCAGAAGATGCTCGTGAAAAAATAGAAGAATTTGCTAAAAAAACCTTTGAAAATAAGCCTGTAAAAGACATGGAGCCTTTTTTGTGGCATGGGCTTATGGGTTATACAAAAAATATGATTCGAATGATAGGAGAAGAGCCAAAAAACAAAGTCCTGCTCTATAATTTAGGTTGTAATGGAGTAGGGGTACTTTCTTCTGTGTATGGTGGATTTAAAATAGGAAGTATTTTAGGTGGAAAAGTTTTTCCTTACTCAATTTTTGATCCAAAGTAGTTTTTTATTTTTTTTTATTTTTTTACCGCTGTTTAGGTGTTGATTTTAGGGTCTTTTTTGGTTGTGAATAATTTTGTAATTTACAAAATATGATTTAGTTGTTCCCTTGATAATTTAAACTAGTTTTCCCCAATATTAATCTTTCAAAAGTGGTAAAATAAAATGGTTCGGTCAAAAAAAATTACTAAAAAAAATTCTTTAAATACTATGGATATTTTCATAACAAAACACGACGGCTCAAAGGAACTATTTAATGCTGATAGAATCAACAAATCTATTGAGCGAGCCTGTGAAGGTATTGAAAATGCTTTTGCCATGGTAACTCAAATCGCGACCGAAACTAGACTGACCATCTACAACGGAATTACTACTGAAGAGATGGACATTGCGACAATCAACGCCGCTGTCCAGAACATTAAAGACGATATCCGATACGACAAAGTTTCAACTCGCCTCCTTTTAAAGACTGTTTACAGACGAGTTGTGGGCGAATACGGTGACAATAAGGAACTTTTGAAAGAAAACCACGCTTCTTCTTTTGTGAGATTGATGAAACTTGGGGTGGAAGAAGGACGATTAGATAAAAGAATCATTGAAAAGTTTGATCTCGAAGAACTTTC
>CAZIMQ010000047.1:0-1544 GCA_964540495.1 uncultured Candidatus Saccharibacteria bacterium
CTTTTGAATTCGACGGCATGAGAAACCACGAATACTATTTTGAACAATTAGAAGGTGGTAAAAAATCTCTGCCGACAGACTCCAACTTGATGAAAAAAATTGAAGAACAATTTGGAAGTTTTGAAACATGGCTTGAATCTTTCAAAACACTTTGCCTTACTCGAGGTATCGGCTGGGCTGTACTTTGGTACGATAAAAAAACAAATCAACTTTTAAACTCTTGGGTAGACGAGCAACACCTTGGGCACTTAAATGGTTTAGATTTCATATACGGAATTGATATGTGGGAACACTCTTACCTACTCGACTATGTACCAGGAGACAAAAAGAAATACGTAGAAAGTTACATCAATGCCACAAACTTTGAAGTGGTGGCACAGAGACAGGAGGAAAAATAAATAGACGGAGTCTTTTTAATTTATTTTTCCGGGAGTACTCGATTTCTCCCACCAGGAGAAATCAGGGTAGGAAAATACAGAGTACAAAATCCCACCTAGCGGTGGGTTTTTTTGTTATACTTATAAATAGCTAAACCAAGGAGGTCAAAATGGCTAACGCTGGTCACAAAAAACCAACCATTAAAAGAACTCACAAAATCATCCAGTTTCCTTCTGGGGGAGCGATGAAAGGTTTCTTATCAAGACTTACTGAGCAGTCGAGGAAAGAGGTGGAGTTTATCGGGAAGAACAAGATCCGTATTCCTATAAATTACATAACTTTGCCCCGTTCTGCATAAAATTATCGAGTAGAAATACTCGAATTTTTTTGTAATTTTAAAATCAAAAATACAATCAAGCCATAAATTAATAAGAGAGAAACAAAAGAAAACTCACGAACACTTACTGAAGCAAAAGGAATTTGAAGTGCAAGATCTACGATTAAAATAATATAAGAAATTATAAGTTCTGCTAAAACAACAACGGGATATGTAAGAAATCCCAACCCTCCAAATATTCCGATAAAAAGCCCGAGAAGCATTATAAAAGATACCGTAGGTAAAACTAAAATATTTGTAACAATCGACACAAGTGAAATTTGCCCAAACGAATAAGCAATGTAGGGATAAACCAAAACCATAACAGCAAAAGAAGTCGCAACAATCTCACGAAGACCTAATTTTTCTGTAATAAAAATAAACTTTTTTTCTAAAACTGGCGCAATCCAAATCACAGCTAAAGTTGCAAGAAAAGAAAGTATAAACGAAGGACTTCCAGTCAAAATAAATGGATTTAAAAAAACCATTAAAGCTCCTGCAAAAACTAAAACCCGGAGAGGTACCGCTTTCGAGCCAGAATTTTTAGAAAGCAAAATAATTGATGCCATCACTCCCGCTCTAATCAGTGGAGGCTCCCCTCCTGCCATAATTATAAAAAGAACCAGAAGTAAAACCCCTCCGAAAACAACAATCTTTCTTCCAAATCTTCGTAAGAAAAACTGACAAAAACGCACCAGGATCGCAATATTAAACCCGGACAAAACCACAATATGAATAATCCCAGCTTTAGCAAAATCTTCTTCTAAGGTCTTTGGTAGAGAAGATTTAC
>CAZIMQ010000047.1:1554-5792 GCA_964540495.1 uncultured Candidatus Saccharibacteria bacterium
TCATACCAGAAACTAAACTACTTGCTATAGGACTAAGTGATCTTTCAATATTTTTTACAAACTTTTCTTTTACTTCAAGTAATTTCTTTTTTACAAAACTTCCCTTAAACAGCCCTGTTTTTTGTATTTCAGGTCGATACATTTCGAAAAATATTCCGTTTGTTTTTTGAAAATATTCATAGTCAAAACTACGCAATCCTTGCTTTGGAGTAAAATTTTTGATCGATTGCAACTTACCTTCCGCTGTTACAATTTCTCCATAGGAAAAATCACTCAGAGATTCCACCCTAAGCAAAAACTTCTGTGTCAAAAAAGAAAGAACTTTCCCATTTAAAAAAAGTGAGCTTGATTCTACAAAAACTTTTTTCTCTAAACCTCTAACTTCTTCTACTTCTAAAACTTTCGCGAGAAGCACTACTTTTTCTTTTTCTACTGGTAAAGACTTTTTTAGATCTGATTCTTTTTCAAAATAAGCCATTCGACTAAATCCAAGAAAAAAGAAAGCGAAAATTAAACATAAAAGAAAAGTGACACCTTCTTTATTTTTCTTAAACAAAAGAAATGCAGAAAAAGCAAAAACAAAAGTAAGAAAAAGACAAATATAAAAATTTAAAGAAACTATACGTGAAACCCCTGTGGCTAAAATAAATGAGACAATCGGACTAAAGAAAAGTGATCGTTTCATTATTTTAAAATTTTAAGAAAACTCTCGAACTATCTTTTCTTCATCCGCTTTAGAAATACTTTTTTTAAATCGAGCTCCTTTTTCCCCTTTCACTCTCGCCTCACAATCTTTCCAAGACTTATGAATTTCGATCCTTCCGGACACCAAACTCACATAAGAGTAAGCAGTTTTACCTTTAGTTTTTTTAATTTCCCCTACACCGATTGAAACAGGTAAAACTTTAATTTTGTAATCCTCAGATTTTCCATTGAAAAGCTCTGGGTTATCTCCGTCCGCAAAAGACGTCGCTATCTCATCACAACGCTCATTCCCCACTACCCCTGCGTGCCCTGGAATTATTTTCCAATCAATTTTAAAGTTTTTCGAAAGTGAGAAAAGAGTCTCCCATAAATCTTTATTTAACACATCTTCTCCATCAGCTTTTTTCCAATTATTTTTCTGCCAACCAAAAACCCACTTAGTGATTCCGTTTACAACATAGCTAGAGTCGGTGAAAAGAGAAAGGTTATAGGTGATAGGTTGTAGGTGTTGGGAGAGAAAAGACAGGGCGGAAATTACGCCAGTTAGTTCCATGCGATTGTTTGTAGTCTGGAGCTCACGTCCACCAAGCTCTACTACTTTTTCAGGCAAAATCACAATAGCCCCAAATCCACCGGGACCAGGGTTCCCTCTTGATGAACCATCAGTAAAAATATTTATATCCATGTATTAAGTATATGGTATTAAGTATTATGTATAAAGGTATAAAAATATCCGACCTTATCAGTCGGATTCTTCAGGCCGGTTTTTAAAAAAAGGTTGCCAACACTCAATATCTTCTCGAAGAATGTGGTACCAAAACTTCGTGTAACAAAGAGGGCACTCAAAAACCAAACAGCATCCTGATTCCCCACCTGTCCGACTAGGGGACGGAGGGTTGGTAGAAAAACCAATAAGATAGTCACGTTTTATATTTAAGTCCCTACCCCAACCACAACCTTGCTTAGGACAACAATAATCCACAGTAGAGATCTCCGCCTTCAAAGGACTTACCCCCCAAGATTTGGAAGTTTTCATTTACATAAACTTAAGCTTTGAGTTAAACAATGTCAATAATTCTAACTCTTACCGAATTTCGGCCAAAAAAGTTTCGCTCTATATTTCCAACTATTTTTACAGTCATCCCCTTCTCTACTTTTTTAAGCATGTCCGCTCCGACAAAAAAACAAATTGCTTCGAGTGGCCAATTATTTCTTTCTATAATAAGCTTCAAATGATTTTTTTCTTTCCCAAAAAAAGTAAGGTCTAAAATCTTTGCGCTGTTTATGAGAAATGTTGGCTTCTCATTTGCGATTCCAAAAGGAGAAAGTTTTTCAAGATCACGAAGAAGTCTGTCGTTTACAGATTCTGGATCAACAGAAAAATCCACAAAAGATTGAACCTCTTCCCCCAGACTACCGGCTTTCAAATATGCTTTTTCAATCTCTTCATCTAAGAGATGTACTGACTCATAGGAAACTGAAAATCCTCCCGCTTGGTGGTGACCTCCAAAATTTAAAAACACCCCGGACGGGACCGCAGACATTATTGTTGAAACACTTATTCCTGCAACACCTCTACAAGATCCTTTTAGCTCTTCTTTTGATCCTTCTTTGCCCCAAAGAAAAACCGGCTTGGATTCACTTTCTGCAAGAGAGCCTGCTACCAGCCCTAAAATCGATGGTTGCCAAGAAGGGTTACCTGCAACAATCACTTTGTTTGAAAAGTAAGGAGAATATTTTGCTTCAATCATTTTCCGTACCTCTTTTGCTAAATAGGCAGTTGTGCTTTTTCTTTCAGTGTTTGCTTTCTCAAGATTTTTTACCAAAATTTCAGCTTCTGTCTCGTCAGTGGTAGTTAAAAGTTTAAAAGCGTCCATTGAAATTCCCATGCGACTCGCAGCGTTAATCCTAGGTGTAATCATAAATCCCACATCATCTTCTGTAATTCTTTTAGGATCAATTTTTAAAGTTTTTAAAAGTCGCAGCAACCCAACACGCCTTGTTTTTCGTAGCACCATAAGACCAAAGCAAGCGAACGCTCTATTTTCACCTTGAATTGGAACCATGTCAGAAAGAGTAGCAATACCAACCATATCAAGTAGCCACTTCTCTGCTCCAACTACCAAACCAAAACGCTCTTTCATGAGAATTGCTTGGACTACTTTAAAAATCACACCGGCCCCGCAAAGCATTTGCTCTGGGTAATCTGGAGAAATTTTTGGATTTATATTTGCTAAAGACTTTGGCAAACCAAATTCAGAAGGAAGATGATGATCAGTGACAATTACATCCATTCCAAGAGAGTTTGCAAAATCCACTTCTTCAATTGCTGTAATTCCACAATCAATAGTGATCAAAAGAGTAGCTCCTTGTTTATTAATTTCTTCTATAGCAAATTGACTGAGTCCAAAACCTTCTTCTTGGCGATCAGGAATATAATTTAAAAAATTTGTAAAACCCACAAGTTTAAAAAAATCATGAAGCACTACTGCTCCGGGAATTCCATCGGCATCGTAGTCAGAGAATATGGCAACTTTTTCTTTATTTTTTATAGCTTTCAAAATTCTCTTTACTGCTTTTTCCATTCCTAAAAGCAAAAAAGGATCATTGATGTGTTTTTCATAATTTGGAGACATGAAAGCAACCGCTTCATCTTCACTCTTTATACCCCGGTGAAAAAGGAGGTGGGCTAAAGTGTCAGAAAAAGTCTTTAGATTTCCCCTATCATCTTCCTTTAAATTTTCTCGAACTGTGTAGTTTTTTGCCATCGTAGAGTAAATTTTACCATAAAATTACCCCTGAACGCATGACACCTAAGAAATGACCAACAATGTCTTTTCCCACCCTAGATACCAAATACTATATACTGTATACTCTTTGTTATGGACTGCATTTTCTGCAAAATAATTAGTGGCGAAATTCCTTCTCACAAAATATACGAGGATGATTGGACTGTCGCTTTTTTAGATATAGCTCCAAGTAGCTACGGCCACACTCTTGTCATACCAAAAGACCATTTTGAAAATATCTACACCTTGCCAGATGAAACACTCGCAAGGCTTTCGCTCACTGCAAAGAAAATAAGTATCGCTCTAAAACATTCTTTAGAATGTGACGGTATTAATCTAATCATGAATAACGAAAAAGGAGCCGAGCAAACTATTTTTCACGCACACATCAACATAGTTCCCCGCAAAGAAAACGATGGGTTAAAGCTTTTTCCTAACGGAGAAACTTCGAAAGAAGAACTTTCAGAACTAGCAGAGAAGATTAAAGAAAAAACAGGAGAATAAAAAAGATTGAAACAGGAATGTTTCAATCTTTTTTATTCGGGCGTACTCGAATTTTTCCACCAGAAAAATTCAGGGTATTAAGAAAATAATTTTTTTATCCAAGATTTCTCTTCCGTATCTGAAAATGAAGTTGTATTTTTATCGTTAACTGAAAGAGCTTCAAGCCCAGGTAGTGTCTCTTTCGCTAAAAATTCGAGCATTGCTCCTCCACCAGTAGAAATAAAAGAAAATTTTTCAAAA
>CAZIMQ010000048.1:0-5756 GCA_964540495.1 uncultured Candidatus Saccharibacteria bacterium
TTTTTTTCTTTTATTAACGCTTCGATATTATTTTTACCATCTCCTGTAATTCTTGGAGGGTCACCTCGTAGAACGCCTGCAATTTTTCCACCTACATAAGTTGCTCGGTACACACTTCCAAAAAGCATTTCCTCGACGATGATAAAGTGGCAAAGCTGTTTAGCTACTTTATACCCGTGTACGAGATCTTCTTTTGTATATATATGAGTAGTGGTGTGGCGACCCCGACTTCCCAATTCTGGTTTTGTAATTAGGGGCTTGTCTAATTTTTTAAAGATATAGTCGAGCTGAATTAACGAAACCATGCGTTCTCCGCGCGGTACTGGAATATCTCTTTTTTCAAAAAACTTTTTTAATTTCCATTTATCATCCATCCAAGAATAAGATTTGTCATGAAGCCATGGTGGGATCGGTATGCTTTCAAAATATCTCCATTTTCCTTTTATTTTTACTCTGTATTGGTCGATTGGTTTTTTTAGTATTTGGAGTTGTTCCATTTCAATTCCTCGTTTCTCTGCTTCGAGCCAAATCACTTTTGATCGTTCTGTCGTAGCTTTTTTAGGGTCTTTGTTATAAGAAAGAAGACCAAGAAGTTTAAATGTGGCTAAGTAGGGAATAAAGATTACCCTGATCGCTTCTCGAGAAAAACTTGTGTCAAAGTAATTTCCAATTTTTGAAAGTGGGGCAAGGGAAACCATGATTGTTTGCATACAAAAAGAAACAAAATGATTTGTTGGGGCATTTCCGCAATATAGACATTTGGATTTTTTATTAAACATGGATTTTAATTAAACGAAAAGTGTTTTGTGAGGTTGTGGAGTGTCTTTAATTTCTGGTTTTTCTCCACTTACAATTTCCACAAACTCTTCCATCATACCATCGATGCTTTTCTCTACAGAAACCTCTGTCTTTGCTTCGTTTAGTCGCTCGAGTGTTTTTTCGTCTTTGTATAAAAGAAAATCCAAAAGGGTCGCCGGAATAGTTTTGACTCCATTTGAAATTCCACAGAGTACAATTTCCCCAGAAAAGACATCAGTTGGAGGAAGTTCCTTTGTTTTGATATTAAATTCAGTTAACAATTTTTCATAAGCTTCTTTCATTTCACTAAGATATTGGATTTGTGAAAATCCACCCCCGAGAGTAACACCATAGTAAAAAGAAAGCATGCTGTAACAGAAAGCCGTTGTTGGTAAAAGTTCAAAATTTTCTAGGTGTTTTGAAATAATCTCTGGTTTTAATTCTAGAGAAATTTTCTTGTCCAAAGTTTCAAGTTTGTTGCCAGCTATAAACATTTGTTTTCTGGAGTTTGTGGCTTTGTCTATAAACCAAAAAACGTGAGAGCCTTTTTTGGTTAGTGTGTCGTGTGAGCAAGTCACACCTTCATAATTTTTAATAAAAGAAGATCTTACTTTTTCATCGAAAATTATTTGGTCAAAAATTGTATTTTGCCCAATGTGGTTTTTTAAGAGAAGATTTCGGACAATCGTTTCTGTTTCAAGGTATGCTAAATTTCCAAAGTTTTTTTCAAAAATTTCTTCCCACAATAAATCGTTTAAAAAAAGAAACTGTTCACTTAAAAGCTTTAAAGAAAAAAGTTTTTCTGATTTTAATATTTTAGCTAAAAACAGAGCTAGTTTTTTTGGTGTTTTTTTATTTGTCTTAATTTTTTCTATCTGTTCTTTTCTAAATCCCTCATGCCCATAGATCGATCGTTTTCTTCCTTTTAGAGAAATAAAGGGAAGTTTGATTTCCTGTAGAGATTCATCGTGAAAATAAAAACCTCGTGGATAAGAAGAGTTTGAAAGGGAAATTGATCCACATACAAAAGAAATTATTGCCTCTTCTTTTGTTGCTCGAAGTATTGAAAAATTTGAAAAGAAAGGGTGAGAAAGAAGTCCGTTGTGATCAGCACTACTTGCGAAACCTGTTTTGTCTAAAGTCTGAATTATTTTTTCTGTTTTTTCTTCACCTAGAATTGGGAGTGTTATTTCTCTTATTCCTTCAAAAAGTTCTTCTTTTTTTTCATTTAAAAAGCTTTTTTTTGGAAATTTTTCTTCGATGTACTTGTTCCAATTTTCTTTACCATATTTTTTGTATAAATTGGCAAAAACAGGCTTTTTGGAAAATACTAGGCTTTTAGCTTCTTCGAGATTCATCTGTCTATGATACTTCTCTTAAATCACTTTAGAAAGTATATTTTTGCGCCTTTTTGTGCTATTTTGTGAGTTGTTTGGAGAGGGTGTTTGGTGTTGTTTTGTATAGATGGAGACGTGTCAGAGCGTTGATTTGCGACCATATTGAGCAAATCAAAGCCGGAGTGCGACGGCATGAGGCGGGGTCGCGGAAAATTTCAGCAGAAATTTATCTGTGACCTAATGTAAGACTTTGCTAAAGCAAGGTAAAATGTAATCAAAAGGAGACGTGTCAGAGCGGTCTAATGTGCGACTTTGCTAAAGTCGTGTGCCCCTTAAAGGCACCGGGAGTTCGAATCTCCCCGTCTCCGCAAAGTCTTTAGCGAAGCAAAAGCTTTGCGGAGACGAACAAAATGTGAACATTTTGCGTGGGAGATTCGAAAAGAATTTTGATATTTTGTTAGCAAACAAGATCAAAATTCTGGGGTCGAAGAGAAATTTTGTGACAGATAAAATTTCGAGGTGACCGAATCCCTATCTCCACCAATAGAACTTTAAAAAAATTATTAACAACAACTAAATTTTATTATGAAAAGTGTCGCTAAAACTATTTCGGAATATAATAAATTGCAGACAGTAACTTTAAAAAAGATCTGTGATTTTTTAGAGTTAAATATTGCTAAAAACTTAAAGAAGAGTGAGTCAAAGATTTGGCACGGAACTCCCGTTTGGTTTATCGATGGAAATCCAATCGTTTCGTACTATGTTCGAAAAAATGGAAAGGTTTCTCTTATGTTTTTTAGCGGGCAAAGTTTTGAAGAAGAAGACTTGGTTCCTGAAGGAAAATTCAAGGCCGCGGAGATTTTCTATGAAGATGTGAAAGAAATAAAGGCAACCCAACTAAAGAAGTGGCTTAAAAAAGCAAAAGAAATTCAGTGGGACTATAAAAATATAGTAAAGAATAAAGGAAAATTAAAAAGGATATAATCTCTTTATGGAAAAAAATTACATCGACAAACTGGCTTTTATAGAAATTCAAAATCATAAGGTCTTGGAGACTAAGAGTTTCGGAAAAGACAAATGGTATATTCCTGGAGGAAAAAGAGAGGGAAATGAAAGCGATCAAGATGCCCTAATTCGTGAAATAAAAGAAGAATTGTCTGTGGATTTAATTCCTGAAACTATGAAATACTACGGGACTTTTGAGTCGCAGGCGCATGGAAAACCCGAAGGAACGATTATTCGGATGACTTGTTACAATGCAAAGTTTGAAGGGGAATTAAAACCAAGTGCTGAAGTGGAAAAGCTTGATTGGTTTGACTATGGAAGAAGGGAAGAAATTTCCCCAGTCGACCAACTAATTTTTGATGATTTAAAAGAGAAAGGGCTTATCGAATAATATTTGGCTACCCGACCGCCAAATATAGATCTAATAAAAGTTTCTACATAAAAATAAAGCCTTGGAAAATACCAAGGCTTTTAAAAGAGCTAATCTAAGCTGAGAGATTGAAGAACAATCCATCTTATATCATCGTCTATTTCAACATCTCGATTTTCTGGGGTTTCGAGAGTTAGAACAGTTTGGTCTTTCGGTATGTATCTTTTAGCTCCTCGAAATTTTGTTTCATCGATGAAAGTTTCAATAGGGCTCTCGATCACATTTAATGTCTTATTAGTTGCGTGGATAACCGTACCTTCCCCTGTAGCAATACCAACATGACCTACTCCATCCGAAGGGTCATGTTGATAATAGTTAATCCAGCCTGAGGTAAACAAAACATCCCCTGCAATTATTTCTTTTGTTGATACGGCTCGTCCAAAATTTCGTTGTTGGATTGAGCGCCGAGGGAGCCAAATGCCTCGTTGACCATAAAGCCATTTTATAAAACTTGAACAGTCAACAATGGTCGGAGCTTCCAACAATCTCGCCCCGCGATGATGTTTTGAAATCTTGACGCACTTTCGTGCCAGAGCAACCATATCGATTTCCAATACTTTAAATCCTTTGTTTTGTAATATTGTTAGTGTTTTTTTTTCAGAGATGGGAAGTTGCAGAGATTTTAAGTTAACGGCACAACGATTTTTAACGGCACGGTATTCCATTTAATCCTCCTTAGTTTGGTGATTGGTATAATAAAAGAACAAAAAAACTGCCCGACTAAAGGGCAGTTTCGCTTAACACAGAGAAAGCTACCCTTTACCATAAATAAAAGGGTGTTGAAATAAAACTAGACCATGTCTGGATCTTTTTATTACAAAGCATAACGGATCAATAATACAATAATATTTATCTTTTGAAGATTGATAAAAAATAAATGTGTGGGGTAGATTTGGTTACCCGACCTCCAAATATTTTTTAATAAATTTTGTGGAGGTAGAACATATATATGAGATTCCTTTTCCTTCAAATATTTTCTATCGGAAGACGATATAGAAAATATTTTCACCCAAAGTCGGCCGCTCTCGCTCGGACCAATGGTGCTCGAGTTGGCTTCGAATCTCACACACTTTTTACAAAAGTGAAAACTGTTTTCCAAACAGGTTTTCCTCCGCAAAAATAAAAATCTGAGTATTAACTCAGATTTTTATTTTTGCGGAGGATGTGAGATTCGAACTCACGGACAGTTTTACCCGTCGGCGGTTTAGTAAACCGCTGGTTTAAACCACTCACCCAATCCTCCATATATTCACTTTGTTCAAATGCCGGTCGCTTAAGAAAGCGATTTATTGGGTTCGTGGTCGGAATTTCATTTCCGGGTAAATAACAAGTAGTTGTTATTTACCCCATCTCACCCAATCCTCCGTACAGACTCTTTATATCAAAATATATTATTTATAACAATAACTTATTCCTTCCTCCCAACCCTTATCCTCGCTCCTGCCCCCAAAACCAAAAGCACGATTGCGATAGAAAAATGTGGCAGGTGTCCGATTAATTCAATTGGTCCTAATAGGTACAGGGTTGTTACTAGAAATACCGCTAAGGCTAGTGTGGTTGTTCTTGTCACCAATCCGAGTAAAAAGAAAAGTCCAAACAGCGTTTCTGCAACACCTGCGGAAAATGCAAACCAGTAATCGGTAAATTGTTCAAAACCAAGCGTGTGCATGAAATTCCAATGGTAAGTTGATAGAAAATTTGCAGTTAAAGAAGGACTCAGTATTTTTTCTGAAAATCCTAAAACCATGAGGTTTAGTCCTGTACCAACTCGAAGAAGGGGGAGTCCATACGGGTGTAACTTATGAATCAGAGTTGTAAAAGCTTTTGTGTCGATTAGTTGCCACTTTGGTCGCCCGACAATCATTGCGTAAAAAGCAAAACCTACCATTTCTAAAGTGTCCATCATTTCAAGAAAGCCGTATTCTTTGATTGCAAAACCAAACAAAACTATTAAAAGCAATCCTCCGATTCTTTCATAAATACCAAGAAAGATCATCGCCCCTGCGAGAGCTTGAAGTAAAATCAATCTTTCACCTAAAAGACTGTGAGGTGTTAAGTTTGGCGCAAAGATAAAGCCGTTGAAAGAGAATATTAAAAACGCCAGACCAAAACCAATACTTGCAAGTGAAAGGGCAAATGGAGCTACTTTTTCTAAGAAAATATCAAACCATTTTGGAGTATTTAAT
>CAZIMQ010000049.1:0-5706 GCA_964540495.1 uncultured Candidatus Saccharibacteria bacterium
GTCCAAATAGGGATTACTTTGATACTAAGCGTATTATTATTTTTAAAGGTAATTCCATTACCGAAAATTCTCACAGCATTTATTTTTTAATGATAAGGAGTAGACAGAGCTCTACACCTTTCTATTGTAAAAAGTCTTTCAATTTCATTGTTCTCAATTAAACAATTATCTGAACAAAATATTCCCATACCATGACTCAACTGATACAGTCTATTATTTTTGATTGTTATATTTGAATAATAAGGTTTTACTCGATTGACTGAAACACCGTCGTAAGGAGCATACGTATCACTTCCGTGTATATAGTTTCCTAAAATCTGAACATTGCTACCATTGACGACTATATTTCCATTACCGACTTCAAAACCTTCTACAACAGCATGATTCTTTACTGTAATTACTCCATTTACAACGGTTCTGTTTTCAGTTGAATTTCTGTCATAAGGAAAAGCCGCTTTAAGTGTAATAGGATTACCTGCAGTACCGCTACTAGATAAAGAAATATTTTCTTTATATGTACCAGGGTAGACCAAGCAAGTGTTTCCGGCCTTAGCTGCTCCAGCACACTCGGAAATCGATCGGTAATTTCCTGAGCCATCAGTTTTTACACGTAGAATTGGATCTGTAGGAGCAGGAGGAGTTGGGGTACTTCCCGTTTGGGTATTTTGACTACCTCCATTCGTGTTTGTGCCAGTGCTACCTCCAGCATCACCAGTTGAAGTCGGAGGTTGCTCACCACTGTACAACGAAGTTACCTCTTCTTGAACAAGAGCGATGCTGTAAATTCTCACGTCGTCTATTTGCCCATTAAAATAACCTCCGTGTGCCGATCTTCCTGTTCTACCAATAGATAATCTGTCTACAGCAGTGTTAAAAGTCTTAGTTACACTACCAGTAGCTTTTTCAACACCATTTACATAAAGCCTTCTGTTGTCTGCGCTTTGAAATACAGCAACGACATGATTCCATTCTCCCACTTTTACTCCACCTGAATATATACCGTCTTCATTTCCAATAGAATCTCTTGCGATCAGTGAAGCGGTAGTCCCAGTTACTCCAACATTGTAATAAGGAGTGTTCGCATCTTTATCTTCTGTCGACACGATTATCCCACTCCCTTTAACCCACGCTGAAAAAGTAAAAGGAAAAGATGTTACAACTTTACCGTCGCGTGTAGCGTATTGATTACTACCATTTAGATTAAGAGCCTTACCTGTCTTCCCTGCAACATAAGTTGGAGAACCTGACAACGTGGCATTGTGACCATTACCAGTAGCATCATTTGAGGTGTCATCAAAAGTGTAGTGGGCCGTTAGTCCATTACTAGCAAGGAACCCAGCCCCTGTTTGTGTTGTTCTATTTATGGACGCAAAATATTTTTTGAAAGAAAGAAGTATTTTTTGAAACGCAGAAACAAGTTCTTCTGGAGCTTGTTCTTCTACCGCAAAGACTGGGGTGAAAGAAAATAGAGAAAGTGCAATGATAGAAGAAAGTAATATTTTTTTCATGTAGTAAATTTATATCTTTTAATTGATAAATTGTAACATGCAAAACAAATAAAAACCCACCAGGGAGGTGGGTTTTTAAATAAATCTTATTATTTTACAAAAGGGAGACCTATGTGTGAAAGAAACGCTTTTGTTTCTGGTTTGGTTTTTCCGGTTGTAACGATTGTGATAGCTAGTCCAAATGAATCTTTTACATCTTCGTCGGCTGTTTCTGGGAAGATTGTGTGTTCTTTAATTCCAAGAGTCATGTTCCCCATTGCATCGATACTTGTAGCTTTTAGTCCTCGGAAGTCTTTTGTTCGAGGAATTGCAATGTTGATCAGCTTTTCAAGGAAGTTCATCATTCTCTCTCCTCGTAGTGTCACTTGGTAACCTACTGGATCCCCTTCTCGAACTTTAAAACTTGCGATTGATTTCTTAGCAGCTGTCTGTCTTGGTTTTTGACCAGTAATTTTCATAAGTCTGTCACCAATTTGTTCTTTTTTCTTCTTGTCAGCAATCTTTCCTGTTCCAGAAGAAACAACAACCTTCACAAGCTTAGGAGCCTGCATTTTGTTCTTATATTTGAACTCTGATTTTAGTAAATCAAAAATTTTTGATTGTTTTTCTTTTATAGTAATCATGGTGTTTATATTTCTTTTCCAGTCTTTTTAGAAACTCTAACTTTTTTGTCTCCAGTTTGTTTAAAACCAGCTCGTACTTTTTTTCCTCCTTCAACCAATTGAACATTGGAAACATGGATAGGCATAGCTATATCCACAATTTGTCCTTTTTGGTTTGCTTTTCGAGGCTTCTGGTGCTTTTTCTTAATGTTTACTTTTTCAACCAAAACTCTATCTTTCTTTATAAACACATCAAGAACTTTCCCCGTTGTTCCACGGTCTTTTCCAGAAATTACTATTACATTGTCTCCTTTTTTTATTTTCATGGCGTTTTTTTACTACACTACTTCCGGTGCAAGAGATGCAATCTTCTGGTAACCAACTTCTTGAATTTCACGAGGAATAGGACCGAAGATTCTTCCTGCTAGAGGTTCTTTTTTACCTTTTTCCAAAATCACAACAGCGTTTTCATCAAAACGAATATATGAACCATCCTTTCTTCTAAAAGCTTTCTTTTGTCGCACAACCACAGCTTGCAATACGTCTTTTTTCTTTACAGACTTTCTAGGTTCTGCTTTTTGTACAGACAAAACCACAATGTCTCCTATTTGAGCATATCGCTTTTTTGAAGATCCAAGTACTTTGAAAATCCGGCCGATCTTAGCACCTGAGTTATCTCCTATTTGGACTATTGTTTGTGGCTGAATCATGGTATTAAATTATTTTAAAATGTTTATCTTTTGAAATTGGTCGGCATTCTTCAATAGAAACTTTGTCTCCGATTTTCTTTGTGTTTCCTTTATCATCGGCTTTAAACTTTTTACTTCGCACGATGAACTTTCCGTATTTAGGATCCTTTACGTATCTTTTCACCAAAACAGTGCAAGTGTCTTTCATTTTGTCTGAAACGACAACTCCTTCAAAAATTTTTCCTATTTCTTTTTTATCTGTTTTTGCTTCCATGTTATTTGTTTTTGCTTGCATTGATAAAAGTCAAAATACGAGCGATATCTTTTCTGATTGAAGAACCAAGGTTAACATTTTTTGACTTTGCTCCAGTAGAGCCAAATCGAAAATCCTTCAGTTCATCTTGCTTTTCTTTGAGAAGTTTTAAAACTTCATCACTCTTTTTTGATTGTATATCTTTAAATTTCAACATGTTTTTATGCGTGATTTCTTGCAATTACTCGCGTCTTTAAAGGAAGTTTTGCTGCAGCTTTTTTCAAAGCTTCTTTTGCAATAACATCAGTAACACCGTCTACCTCAAAAAGAATTCTTCCTGGTTCTACTTCAAAACAGTATCCTTGAGGATCTCCTTTTCCTTTACCCATGGGAGTTTCTGCTCCTTTTTGAGTGTAAGGTCGGTCTGGAAAAACTCGAATCCAAAGCTTACCTGTCTTTGAAACATATCTTGCAATTACTTTTCGTGCTGATTCAATCTGGTTTGATTTGATTCTTGAACTTGTAGTTGCTTTAAGACCATGTGAGCCAAAAGAAAGGTCCGCCCCTCTCGTTGCAACACGAGAAGCAATCCTCTTAGGATTTTGTCGGCCATTTTGCCATTTTCTGTATTTTACTTTCTTTGGGAATAACATGGTATTAAATTATTTGTTAAACACTTCTCCTTTGTAAATCCAAACTTTAATTCCAAGGTCTCCCTGAGGAATAGTAGCTCGTGTTGTCGCGTAATCAATGTCAGCTCGGAAAGTCTGAAGAGGAATTCTTCCTTTTTTCATTGTCTCGCTTCGCGCCATATCAGCACCCCCAAGACGACCTCCGATGTAAACTTTAATACCTTCAACATCTCGGTTAGCCATAACTTTTTCTACAGTTTGTTTCATTACTCTTCGGAAAGGAACTCTTTTTTCTAGAGCTTCTGCAACCATCTGTGCTACGATCGCACTGTTTGATTCAGGAGATTTAATTTCTTCAATATCAAGCTTTAGTTCTTGCCCAGAATTTAATTTCTTTCGATTTACGAATTTCATAACATCGTTTCGCAATCTAACTGAACCTTCTCCACTTCGTCCGATGATCATTCCAGGACGAGAAGTTTTTACTACAATCCTAAGAGTCTTTTCACCTCTTTCAATTTCGATTCCAGAAACAAACAGACCTTTCAATCTTTTTTCTAGGTATTCGCGTAGCAAAACATCACTCTTTAGATAGTCTCTAAATTTTGAATCCTTAGCAAACCATCGACTCTTCCAGTCGCGGATGATTCCAAGTCTATGTGAATATGGGTGAACTGTATGTGACATAATATTAGATTGTAGCTTTTAGCTTCTTGCTTTTAGCTTTTAAAGTTGTTTTTTCTGGCTTTGAGACTTCTTTTTTTGCTTTACCTTCTCGAACAGCAAGTTCAATCAAAATATGACTTGTTCTCTTGTTGATTGGATAAGCAGAACCACGAGCTCTTGGCATACTTCTTTTCATTGTAACACCTTTATCTACTGACGCAGTTTTAACAAAAAGATTCTCCATATCAATTGAAGAGTTGTTTTTTGCATTTGAAACAGCAGAATTTAAAAGCTTCAAAACCACACTAGCGGCTTTTTTATCAGCAAACATCAAAGCAGTTTTTGCTTGTTCCACCTTCTTTCCTCGGATTAAGTCGACAAGAAGACGAACTTTTCTCGGGGATTGTCTGTATGTTTTAAGAATTGCTTTCATGTTTGCTTTTAATATTTAAATTATTTCTTTGTAGCTACAGCGGCTTTAGCACTTTTTGCAGCTGTAATTTCCGCTTCTTTCTTAGCTGTATCTAGTTCTTTTTGCATTTTACCTCCATGTCGCACGAATTTTCGAGTCGGTGAAAACTCTCCTAGTCTGTGACCTACCATGTCTTCAGTTACAAAAACTTCCACATGAACCTTGCCATTGTGGACGCCAAAGATAAAACCAACCATTTCAGGGGCAATTACACACGCTCGTGACCATGTCTTAATAGGCCCAGTTTCCCCAGGTCTTTTACCCTCAATTTTCTTGAGTAGTCGTTCGTCTACGTATGGTCCTTTTTTAAGTGATCTAGTCATGTGTAAATAAAATAGCCCTGTTTGAGAGCGTGAGGTACATACTACCAGAAAGAAATGTAGTGTCAACACAAAAAGGTGGCAGGTTTCAGGTGATAGGTGTTAGTAAGAAGATAAGCTAAAAAAAGGGCAAAAAATTCGCACCAGACTGGGTCTGGTGCGGTAAAAAGAGATCCCAAGACTACCTCAATCGCAGACCTCAGGCGTACATGGAATCATATACGAAACCGTCCCGCACTTGTGGAAACAGCGTCCGCAAATCAATTGCCCATCGGTATGGATGAATGGTTGTGGATGATCACAGTCATCTGGGCAATGAGCATGTGAGCAATTGTGGACGGCGTACCACTGTGAATTTGTGGTTATTGCTTGTTCGGGAATAGGCATAGGAAAATTAATAACTAAACTAACTAAAGTATAACAAAAAACCAACACTCTCGTGTTGGTTTTTTTGTTACTCACTTAGTAGAACTTGATTAATTTTTGTCTTTGTTAAAGGTCCGAAGTACCCAGTCCCCTCAATTCCATTAGCTAACTGGTATTTGATTAGAGTTGCTTTAGTTA
>CAZIMQ010000050.1:0-2185 GCA_964540495.1 uncultured Candidatus Saccharibacteria bacterium
GATGACTTAACTGCAGAAGAAAGAGAACTTCAAGAGCCTCAAGCGGACATTTCAAAAAAGGTAAATGAAACAAACATTATCGAAGATGCTCCGGTTACAAAAATTGTGGCTACGATTTTACGTTATGCACTTGAGGGAAATGCTTCTGATGTGCACATCGAGCCTTTGGTAGATAAAGTGCGAGTGCGTTTTCGATTAGACGGAGTTTTGCACACATCACTTATCTTACCCGCAACTGTTTTGAATGCGGTAGCTGCCAGAATTAAGATTCTTTCAAACATGAAGCTCGATGAAAAACGTAAACCTCAAGATGGTCGTTTTTCTGCGCGTATCGACGGAAGAAAAATTGATTTTCGTGTGTCTACTTTTCCTACTTACTATGGAGAAAAAGTTGTAATGCGTATTTTGGATCAAGCCAAGGGGGTAAAAGCGATCGATAATCTCGACATGCGACCTCGTGACTTAGCTTTGATTAAAGAAGCAATTAAAAAACCATACGGATTGATTCTGATCTCAGGTCCGACTGGATCTGGAAAAACCACGACTCTTTATTCTATGCTTGGAGAAATCGACAAAGAAGGTATGAATGTACTTTCTCTAGAAGACCCTGTTGAGTACAACATGGACGGAATCAGTCAGTCTCAGGTACGTCCTGAAATTGGTTACACTTTTGCTACAGGACTTCGTACAACACTGCGACAAGACCCTGATGTAATCATGGTGGGAGAGATTCGAGATAAAGAAACAGCTCAACTTGCTGTCCAGGCCGCTTTGACTGGACACTTAGTGCTTTCGACTATCCACACCAACGATGCGATCGGTGTAATTCCTCGTCTTATAGACATGGGAGTTGATCCTTATCTTATTGCTCCCACTTTGGTTTTAGCGATGGCTCAAAGACTTGTGGCAAAAATCTGTCCAGATTCAGGAAATCCAATTCCTGTAGAAGGCAGTTTTCAAGCTATGATAGATAAGAAGTTTGCTGATTTACCAGAAGAATTTAAAGTACAAATTCCAGACAGTAAAGAAGTTATGCAAGCTGTTTCGACACCAGCGTGCCCAGGAGGAACAAAAGGTCGTATGGCTGTATTTGAAGTTTTCGACATAGACAAAGAACTTCAGAGTATAATCCTCAAAAGTCCAACAGAGCCTGAGATTTGGAAGTATGTTCGAAGTCGGGGAATGACCACAATGAAAGAAGATGCGATTATTAAAGCCCTCGAAAAGAAAATTCCTTTTGAAGAAATCAACACTTTGGCATAAAAAACGTCTTCTCTTTTTTTACAAACACTTATATAATTAGATTCATGGAAACAGCAAAAAAATATAACATACTTATAGTAGACGACGACAAATTTCTTTTAAATATGTATTCGATGAAATTTACTAAAGAGGGAATGGCAGTAACAGCAATCGGGGACCCACAAGAAGCTTTAGAAAAATTACGAGGCGGACTTACTCCAGATATCATCGTCATGGACATTGTAATGCCAGGGATGGATGGAATTGAACTTTTGACAAAAATCAGAGCAGAGAAACTTTCTCCAAATTCTGTGGTAATTGTACTTTCAAACCAAGGGCAACAAAGCGACATAGATCGAGCGAAGGCGATTGGAATTAATGGTTATATTGTAAAAGCAACAACTATTCCTTCTGAGGTTTTGCGTGAAGTTGCTCGTATTGCGGAGGAAAGTAAAAAATAGGATTGTCGACGGGTTTAGTATTGGGTGGAAATTGATAATTGAAAATTAAAAACTATGTCTATACAAGATTATAAAGTTGAGCTAGAAGAACTTTTGGGAACCGTCGTAAAAGAAGGAGCTTCTGACCTTCACCTCTCTGATGGTCGTCAACCAATGCTTCGTATTAATGGATCTTTGATCCCTCTTATTAAAAAAAGTGTTTTAAAAAAAGAAGACACCGATGCTTTTCTTTCTGTCTTGGTGCCAAGTGAAAAAAAGAAAAAGTTTTTTGAAACAAAAGAACTAGATTTTTCTTATAGTTTTGAAGATTCCGCTCGTTTTCGAGGAAACGCTTTTTTTCAACAAGGAAAGGTTTCAATTGCTCTGCGTCTCATTACAAAAAAGATTCCAACTCTTTCAGAGCTTCACTTGCCTGAAATTTTGGCAGATTTTACACGAAAAAAACAAGGATTCTTTTTGTTGGTAGGGCCTGTTGGTCAAGG
>CAZIMQ010000050.1:2195-5565 GCA_964540495.1 uncultured Candidatus Saccharibacteria bacterium
AAATCTCATCAACGAAGAAAGAGCTGAGCACATCATTACTATCGAAGATCCGATTGAATACCAATACGAACCAAAAAAATCAATCATCGATCAGCGAGAAGTAGGACTAGACACAAATGATTTTTATAGCGCTTTGATTTCAGTGCTTCGAGAAGACGTGAACGTGCTTTTGGTAGGGGAAATGCGAAATCCAGAAACGATGGCTGCCGCAGTAACTGCTGCTGAGACTGGACACTTGGTTTTTTCAACACTCCATACAAACAACGCCGCTCAAACGATTGACCGTATTATCGACTCTTTTCCTTCGACTCAGCAAGACCAGATTCGAATTCAGCTTGCTGCGTCTTTGATCGGAGTATTTTCTCAGCGTCTAATTCCTAGAATTTCTGGTGGGCGAGTACCAGCGTTTGAGCTTTTGATTTCAAACTCTGCGGTCGCAAACTTGATTAGAGAAAAAAGAGTACATGAGATCAACACTGTAATCGAGACAAGTTCAGAGCAGGGAATGATCGACATGAACCGATGTCTCGCAGATCTAGTGCGTTCAGGAGAAATCTCAATCGAAAATGCTTACCGTTACGCATTTAATCCAAAAATGTTAGAACGCTTAATATAACTCATAACTTATCACTCATAACAATTAACTTTTTAAAATGTTATTTAATTACAAAGCAATCGATGCGAATAATCAGGAAACTCAAGGTGGGATCGATGCCATAAACATTGACGCTGCTATTTCAGGTCTTCAAAAACGAGGACTTGCTATTGTTTCTATTCATTCGGCTGACGACGGTGGAACAGGATTATCTCGAAACATTACGTGGTTCGATCGAGTTTCAAATAAAGATGTTGTAATCCTTTCTCGTCAGATGGCGACTCTTTTTTCTGCTCAAGTATCAGCCCTTCGAATCTTTCGATTGCTTGCTGCAGAAACAGAAAATCATCTTCTTTCTAGAAAGCTTGAAGAGGTAGCAACGGATATTCAAGGAGGGCTTTCTATTTCCAAATCTCTTGCAAAACACCCAAAAATTTTCTCAAGTTTTTATGTAAACATGGTAAAAGCTGGAGAAGAGTCTGGAAAATTAGATCAGACTTTTATTTACCTCGCGGACTACCTGGACAGAAACTATGCGGTTACGAGTAAAGCAAAAAATGCTCTTATTTACCCAGCGTTCGTGGTCCTTACTTTTATCGCCGTGATGAGTCTTATGCTTACTGTGGTGATACCAAAGATTTCAAGCATTATTACAGACTCTGGACAAGAAATTCCAATTTATACAAAAGTAGTAATTGGTTTTAGTAATTTTTTAGTTGATTACGGTATTTTCTTTCTTATTGCGGTTCTTTTGGCAGGAGGAGCTTTAACATATGCTTCTAAAGGTCCAAAAGGAGCGCGAATGCTTGCAGAAGTCAAACTTGCGATCCCGTATGTCGGAAGTCTTTACCGAAAGCTTTATCTTTCTCGAATTTCAGACAACATGAGTACCTTGTTGGTTTCTGGAATTCCAATGATCAAAGTTTTGGAGCTTACAGGGGACGTGGTAGACAACGTGATTTACCAAGACATTTTGCTTCAAGCTCTTGAATCTGTAAAAGCTGGAAGCCCACTGTCGGACTCTTTAGATAAATTTGAAGAAATGCCTTCTATTGTGGTGCAGATGATTAAAATTGGAGAAGAGACTGGAGAGCTTGGACATATTTTAGAGACTCTCGCTAAGTTTTACCAAAGAGAAGTAGTAAATGCTGTGGACACTCTTGTGGACTTGATCGAGCCTATTATGATCGTGATGCTTGGTCTTGGTGTTGCTTTTCTCTTGGCTTCAGTTTTGATTCCAATCTACAATATTTCATCAAATATTTAAATCTAACCCCCCCGGCCTTCGGCGGGTTTTTTTGTTGTATTTCTCTGTTACTATCACCCATCACCTAAAATCCACAACCTTGTATTCAATGCTTTTCCACACCTTTATTTCTTGCTATTTTTTTACTTTGATATACTTAAGTGAAGCTCAAAACTTAAATAAAAAGAGCGGTCGAAAAAAATGCGTTTTGTTCTTCGCATCAAAAAAAGGAATAATCAATTGATTAAAAAAAATTATAAGAAAAAAATTATTTAAAATTTATTATGTCAAAAAAAAGAGGATTTACACTTATTGAACTTCTAGTTGTAATCGCAATCATCGGTATCCTATCATCTGTAGTTCTTGCTTCTCTAAACACTGCAAGAGCTAAAGGGTCGGATGCGGCTATTAAATCTACTTTAGCAAACATGCGTGCTCAAGCTGAGATTTTATATGATAACAGTGGGTGTTACACAGCTGTGACTGGAGACTGTGCGTCTACTGCTTCCGGAGCTGCTGCTGCTTGTGCTGTCGGGACATCTGAGTATATCTGGCAAAATGATCAAATTGAAACAGCTCTCGAAGCTGCTGGAGATGCATCTACGGGAGCGGGTATTGGAGCCGCAACGTGTATGCAGCTTGCAAACGGAGGAGCTTGGGCTATTTCAGTTCCCCTAAAGAGTGTTACTACTCAAAGCTGGTGTATAGACAGTGCTGGTTCTTCAAAAGAAAGAACTGGAGCTATCACAACGACTTCTTGTTAAGTTTTTGGTTAGTCTGAACAATAAAAAAACAAAAGTAATCCCCAAAGGATTACTTTTGTTTTTTTATTCAGGTGTTACAATTTAACGACAGTTTCGGATTATTACTTATTAATAAATTTATATGAAAAAAGGATTTACATTATTAGAGCTTTTGGTGGTAATTGCAATTCTCGGTATTTTGTCAGCTGTTGTAATCGTGTCTTTATCTAGTGCTAAAAGTAAAGGCGATGATAGTGCAACAAAAGCACAAATGTCAAAAACTAGAGACATAGCAGAACTATTTCTTCAGAGTGTTGCGGGAGCAGGTGCTTATACTGGTTTTTGCACTAGTCCTTCCTACGGTATTCAAGCTGCTGGAATTCATACTGCACTAATAAAATCTTCTCGTTCAGCTTCATATGTTAGTACATTTGCTACCGCGGGAACAGCTACAACTGTTGTGTGCCATGAAACTTCTTCTGCTTGGGCACTTTCAGCCCCACTTAGAAGTGAGACGGGTTATTGGTGTGTTGATTCGGCTGGATTTGCGGGAAAAAGAACAAGTGTTTTGGGAGCAAGTGTGGCAAATTGCCCAGCTTCTTAGGACTTATTTATATTTCTTTAAAACCCACAATCAAAAAGATTGTGGGTTTTTTATTTGGGGAAAATTTATTTGAAAGCTTGTGATACAATATTTATATGATTTTTAAAAAGAAAAATTCTGGATTTTCTCTTATAGAACTTTTAGTTGTGATTGGAATTCTATCTTTGTTAGCAACTGTAGTT
>CAZIMQ010000051.1:0-5565 GCA_964540495.1 uncultured Candidatus Saccharibacteria bacterium
GAATCAGATACTTCTTTCTGAGTAACAAACAAAATCCGCCTTAGGCGGATTTTGTTCTTTCTTTGATTAGTTTCTCTTCTTAATCAGTAAGTTCAATCTTGATTCCTCCTGAGTATTTTGAAGAGATATTATATAGAAAACCTGCCATCGCACCGGCGATAAATCCCATAAGTCCATAAATAATAGGTATAACAATTACAGCGGCGACTCCAAAGAAAGCACCCGGAATCTTTTGTCCCATTATTAAAGCTCCGATGGAAAATCCAGCACCAAGAATCAGACCGAGGATAGCATATAAAATTCCAAATGTTTTACCAATCGACACAATATCAAACTTCTTTATAGTTTTCATTTCTCTAAATTTTATTAATAATAAAGATTAACAATACTATATAATTGTAATACTAAATCTAGAAAAAACTACCGTCCGATTTTAAATCGGACGGTTTTTGGTCTATTCGACTACATGGGGGTATGTGTCGACAATCGACCCGGCACTTGCGCTTAGACTCTCTCTAGAGACCTTGAGAGTCATGTCGGTAGTGCGAAACAACTCTTCGAGGGTGTGTTCCAAGCCCATAAAAACTGTTGGCATTATTAATTTTACTGCCAAAAGGAAGACTACTGCTCCCCACGCGCTCCAAAATCTCATAAATTTGGATTATTAAAGGGGCTTGGATAAAAGACACCGGACATGTCTTTTGCGGATATAAAGAACCGCGCACCCCTCTTTTTGCGGTCTAATTTGGGTTTGGGCGGAGAGTACACCTCAATGAGAGAGGTGCGGAAAACTACTTTAATCTAAAACTTTCTTTAAGTTTTGTCAAATTTGTATTTGTTTTAAAGATTTGTGTGTTGTATCATTGTGTTATAAAAGCATAATTAAAAAAAGATGAGTTATCTATTCTATGTAGTTGCCGGAGTTGTTTTGTTCATAGTTCTCATTTCTATTCGTCAGATTAATCAATATGAAAAAGGTGTAAAATTTCTTTTTGGAAAATACTATAAAACTCTTTTGCCTGGCTGGAGACTTGTTTGGCCAATTATTCAATATTATGAAAAAGTGGACATGCGCGCAAAAGCTGTAGATGTTCCTGATCAAAACGCCATTACTCGTGACAACGTTTCAGTAAACGTTAATGCTGTTATTTATTATAAGGTTGTATCGGCAGAAAAATCTATTTTGGAAATTGAAAATGTACAATATGCCATCATGCAATATGCCCAAACTACAATGAGAAATGTTGTCGGAGAGGTGTCTTTAGATGAGCTTTTGGCGGGACGTGACAAAATAGCCGACAGAATACGTGACGTAGTAAAGGTTGTTTCAGAATCTTGGGGTCTTGAAGTTTTAAATGTGGAACTAAAAGATATTACATTGCCACCTACTATGGAACGGACAATTGCAAAACAAGCTGAAGCCGAAAGAGAAAAGAGAGCGGTGATTATTACCTCCGAAGGAGAATTGGCCGCATCTAAAAACATGGCTGAAGCTGCGAGAACTCTCTCAGAAGCACCAGGAGCGCTACATCTTAGAACTTTACAATCAATAAATGATGTTTCTTCTGATGCATCAAATACAATCATCTTTACAGTCCCCCTTGAAATTCTAAAAGCAATAGAAGGATTTAAGAAGTAAAATCCCCCTTCGTGTCTACTTTAGAGTCAATAATTAACAATCTAATTGATCCTTCGTTTAAATTAGATTTAACTAAGAAACCTTTAACGGGTGGTAATTATGTAGCTTTGAAAAAACCAAAAAAAGATAGAGTTTTCGGAATTTTACCCTCCTTTCTTCTATCAGTTTTGGTGGCTTCTATACCATTTTGGGTAATGTTCTGGCCAGAAAAACCTGAAGAGGGGTTTAAAATTGTCACAAACAGTGATTATGCCTATGAACTTCAAATTCCTGCACAGATGGAGAAGTTTGAAGACAAATCAAACGAGGGGGTTTACGGGGTTTTTATTGACCATACAGAGTTGGACGGATATAAAAAAGTTATAGTGGTAACTGGTGAAAGACTAAGCACAGATATGACAGATGAGCAGTATTTTTCTGAGTTTGTTAGAGTTTTAGAGCAAGAATACCAAGATCAAAACTTCCGATTTATAGAAAGTTATGATGATGAACTCGATATTTACCCCGCAAAAAGTTTTATTTATGAGACCGATTTTATAGACATAAAAGACGACGGGTCTTCGATTACTTTTAGAGTTCGTACAAAGACCGTTATTTTGGTTCAAAAAGGCGAAGTAATAGGGCTTTCGCTTTCGGATAATATTGAGAGTTTTGAACGTTCGTTAAGTGATTTTGAGGTATCTCAAGAGTCTTTTTACTATTGGTAAATAAGATTTGACTTTTGAGGTGCTTCTTGTTAGCATAACGTCCTGAAGCTCGATTTGAGCTTTTTTATTTAGAGTAAGTTTTTAAAGGTAATTTAGACCAAATGGCAAAATCTTCAGTAGTAGCAAGAGCAGAAAAAACACCAAAATTTTCAACACGAGTTGTTCGAAGATGTTTTCGATGTGGAAGAAAAAGAGGCTACATGCGAGATTTTGACGCTTGTCGAATCTGCTTTAGGGAACTAGCTAATGAAGGAAAAATTCCTGGAATCAAAAAATCATCATGGTAGGAGATAAAGTTTCAAATCTAATAATCAAACTAAAAAACGCTAGCAAAGCAAAACTTGCGACTGTTAGTTTTCCATACACAAAATTTTCAGAATCTATTTTAGAAACTCTAAAAAAAGATGGGTTTATAAAGGATTTTTCTGTAAAGTCTAAAAAAGGTCTAAAAGCTTTTGGTACTCTTGAAATTGAAGTAGCTTACGAGGAAGACGGGTCGCCAAAAATTCAAGACGTGAAAAGAGTTTCTAAGCTTTCAAAAAGAGTTTATGTTAAAGCCCCAGATGTAAAACCTCTACGAAGTGGATACGGCATGACTGTCTTTTCAACACCAAAAGGTGTGATGAGTGACAAGGAAGCTAAGGCGGAACACGTAGGAGGAGAAGAGCTTTTCAGAATCTGGTAATTATTTAAATATAAAAACATGTCTAGAATAGGAAAATACCCAATCGAAATACCACAAGGAGTCACCGTTTCATTTGCAAACGGGGTGTTTTCTGCTAAAGGACCAAAAGGTGAACTCACTCGAGACATTCCAAAGACTGTAAATGTATCTGTTGGTGAAAAAGAAGTTACTTTAACCCTACCTGAAAGCAAAGAAAACCTTTCTTCAATTTGGGGTACAGTGAGTTCTCATGTGAAAAACATGATGGAGGGAGTAAGTAAGGGTTTTGAAAAGAAACTTCAAATTGAAGGGATTGGATACAAAGGTGAAGTAAAAGGGAAAGAAATTGTATTTGCTCTTGGTTTTTCTCACCCTGTGATTGTTACTATTCCAGAAGATCTTACTGCAACTGTTGAAAAAGGTACTATTACTATTTCTGGAATCGATAAAGAAAAAGTAGGACATTTTGCTGCTAAAATCCGTGATTACAAAAAACCAGAACCATACAAAGGTAAAGGAATCCGATATGTTGGTGAAGTGATCCACATGAAGCAAGGTAAAAAATCAGTGTAATTAAATTTTTATAAAAAAATGGCAAACATTTCTTCAAAATCAGTAAAAAGACAAGTAAGACGAAACCGAATTCGTGCGAAAGTAAAAGGGACAGAAATCCGTCCTCGCCTTTGTGTTTTCAAATCAAACACAACTATCAGTGCCCAAGTGATTGATGATACAAAAGGAAAGACAATCACTGCTTTTACAGGGCTTTTGGCAAAAGGAAGTAAGACAGACCAAGCTGTAATTGTTGGAAAAAATATTGCAAAACTCGCTATTGAAAAAAATATCAAGAAAGTTGTTTTCGATCGAGGTGGATACATTTATACAGGTAGAGTAAAAGCTCTTGCAGACGCTGCTCGAGAGGGAGGACTAGAGTTTTAAAATATAAAAATTATGTCAGAAGAAACAAATACAATTCCAGAGGTTTTAGAAAAAGATGTTGTTATTGACGTACCAACTGAAGCTTCTCGCGATGCTCGTGGGAAAAACACTCGACCTAAAAGAGGAGACAGAAAGCCTACTCGAGCCCCTCGTGTAAAGCCAGAATTTGATCAAAGAATTATCGATATTAGACGTGTAACTCGAGTTTCATCTGGAGGACGACGATTTAGTTTTTCAGTAGCGCTCGTTGTGGGAAACAAAAAAGGTTCAGTTGGAATTGCTACAGGAAAAGCATCTGACACAGCTCTAGCTATTGAAAAAGCTTACAAAGCTGCTAAAAAACAAGCTCGACCTTTGAACCTTACAAAAAATCTTTCAATCCCACACTCTGTTTACGCAAAGTTTAAGAGTGCTCGAGTTGAGATCATTCCTGCTAAAGGACGAGGTATTGTGTCAGGAAGTGCTGCTCGAGATGTGATTGAGCTTGCGGGAATCAAAGACGTAAACTCAAAACTACGATCTCCTACAAAAAACAAACTAAATATCGCAAGAGCTACAATCCTTGCTCTATCTTCTCTTAAAAAATCAAGATAAATAACATGCAACTTCATACTCTAAAAAGAAATACAAAAAGAAAGAAAAGTGTCTCTGTTGGCCGTGGTGGCAAACGAGGGAAAACTGCTGGTCGTGGAACAAAAGGTCAAAAAGCTCGAGCTGGACGAAAGCTACGACCTGAAATCCGAGACACTATAAAGAAACTTCCAAAGTTACGAGGTTATGCTTTTAATTCTGTTGCTAAAAAGCCAGTAGCTATTACTCTTACAACTATCTCTTCTTTCTATAAAGACGGAGAAACAGTTTCTAGAGAAACTTTAAAAGAAAAGAATGTAATTCCTACTTATAAGGGGCAATTTCCTTCTGTAAAACTCCTTTCAGGAAAGACGCCTTTGACTGTAAAGATTTCAGTTTCTGGGGTTGTTGTATCAGGTAAAGCTAAAGAGGAAATCGAGAAACTCGGTGGTAGTATCGTTTCTTCAAAATAAGAAATGTCATCTTTTTTTCAAAAAATTAAATTAGCGTTTTCGGACCCAATGCTTCGAAGAAGGATTCTTTTTACTCTTGTGGGGTTAGCGCTTTTTCGACTGCTTGCATCTGTGCCGATTCCAGGAATCAACACTTTTGAACTTTCTCGTTTTCTTTCAAACAACCAGCTTTTTGGTTTAATCAACGTATTTTCTGGAGGAGGACTTTCAAATCTTTCTATTGTGATGCTTGGAGTAGGGCCTTATATTACAGCTTCTATTATCATGCAGCTTTCTACTTTTGTCTCTGACAGACTAAAGAGAATGTACCAAGAAGAAGGAGACGCTGGGCGAAAGAAATTTTCTCAATACTCAAGAATTCTTTCTATTCCTCTTGCTGTCTTGCAAGCGATTCCGTTTTTGATTTTGCTTCAAAAACAAGGAGTAATAGGGGAAATGTCTACTTTTACTCTTGCAATCAACGTGATCGTGATCACTGCAGGTTCTGTGCTTTTAATGTGGCTTGGAGAGCTGATTACAGAGTTTGGTATTGGAAATGGTGTATCTTTGATTATCTTTTCTGGAATCGTTGCT
>CAZIMQ010000052.1:0-5237 GCA_964540495.1 uncultured Candidatus Saccharibacteria bacterium
CTCAGCGCTTTCTACTCTTTTAGATCGTTATGCTTTGAAAGGAAAAGATCACAAACCTCTTGAAACTCCTCAAATGTTTTTTATGAGAATTGCTATGGGGCTTTCTTATAACGAAAAAGATCCAAACGCAGCGGCAAAGAAGTTTTATGACAAAATGTCACACTTTGATTTTATTGCTGGAGGATCTTGTAACATTGGAGCTGGAACTTCTAGACCTGCACTTTCAAACTGTTTCCTTATTCAAATGGAAGACGACATGGGTCATATTGCAAAAACAGTTGCAGATGTAATGCTTATCTCAAAAGCAACTGGGGGAATTGGCCTTTCTGTGACAAAGCTACGAGCGACCGGAAGCCCTTTGTCTTCTGACAATACATATTCTAGTGGACCAACACCTTTTGCAAAAATCATCGATACTGCGATTCGTGCGATTCAAAGAGCTGGAAAGAAAAAAGGGGCTTGTGCTCTTTACATGGAAAACTGGCACTTAGATTTTCCTGAATTTATCGATTGGAAGCACAATGCTGGAGACGATTATATTCGAATGCGTACAGCAAACACTGCTGCATTTATTACTGACGAATTCATGAAGAGAGTGGAAGCAAACGAGCCTTGGTACATGTTTGACCCTAAAGATACTCCTGATTTGATTGAATTGTATGGTGCAGACTTTAGTAAACGATACAAAGAGTACGCTGAGCTTTCTGAACAAGGTAAAATGCGAACTTTCAAAAAAGTTCCCGCTCGTGAACAATACAGACAAATTTTGACAGCTCTTCAATCTACTTCGCACCCTTGGCTTACATGGAAAGATCCGATCAACCTACGAGCTTTGAACAACAACACTGGTACGATCCACATGTCTAACCTTTGTACAGAAATTTGTCTTCCACAAGACCGAGAAAACATCGCTGTTTGTAACCTCGCTTCTCTAAATCTTGTTGCTCACATAAAAGACAAAGAAACTAATTGGCAAAAACTAGAAGAGACTGTGCGAACAGCTGTGAGATTTTTAGATAACCTTATCGATATCAACCAACTTCCAATTGAAGAAGCACGAAAAAGTGATCGAGAAAACAGAGCTGTTGGTCTTGGGGTGATGGGATTTGCTGATTGTGTAGAAAAACTTGGATTTTCTTACGACAGTGCCGAGGCTTACGACTTTGCAGATAAAATTTTTGAGTTTATTAGTTTTATTGCAATAGACGAAAGTGCAAACCTTGCAGTTGAAAGAGGAAGCTACACAAACTTCGAAGGTTCGCTTTGGTCAAAAGGTATGGTGCCGATTGACACACTAAAAACTCTAGAAGAATCTCGAGGAATGGAACTTACTGTCGACAAAGAACATAAACACAAAGGTCTTGATTGGGAAGGACTACGAGCGAAGGTTAAAAAGGGAATGAGAAATGCAACTTTGATGGCTGTAGCACCAAACGCAAACATCGGTCTTCTTGCTGGAACTACTCCTGGAATCGATGCTCGTTTTGCTCAGATCTTTTCTAGAAATAAAATGTCTGGAAAATATGTAGACATCAACCACAACCTAGTAAAAGAACTTGAAGCGGCAGGACTTTGGGAACAAGTAAAAGAAAAACTTGTAGAATCACAAGGAGACATCTCAGGAATCGCAGAAATTCCAGATAGACTAAAAAATATCTACAAAACAGCTTTTACAACTTCTCCACTTGCTTACGTAGAGGTAGCTGCAAGGGCACAGAAATGGGTAGACCAAGCGCTTTCTCGAAATATGTACATTGAGACTCGTGATATCGAAGAATCTATGTCAATCTATTCTACAGCGTGGAAAAAAGGACTAAAAACTACTTATTACCTACACATGAAGCCTCGACACACAGCTGAACAAAGTACTACAAATGTAAATAAAGCTTCAGCTATGGGACAAATGGGATTTGCTGGAATTATGGCTCGAAAAGCATTGACTCCAAACGTAGAGGAAACAAAACCTGTACCATCAGATATGGGAAAACCTGAGGTAAATGTAGCAAAAGTTTGCCCAATCGACCCAGCAGAAAGAGCTCAGTGCGATAGTTGCCAATAAAATAAATTCTAATATTATTAGTTAAAGATTGTCGATTTAAGACTTTCAAACACGAAACCAATTATTAAAATTGTTTAACTTTTAACGACCATGCCAATAATAGGAAAAGCATCACCAGAAGATACAGGACTTCACCCAATTCATTACAAATGGGCTTATGATTTGTACCAACAAGGAATTCGAAATACTTGGTTTCCTCATGAAATTGCTCTGAAAGAAGATTTGATTGATTTTGAAAACATGACAGACGACGAACAGCACGCTGTAAAATACATCATGTCTTTTTTCAACCCGGCAGAACTTGTAGTAAATCGCTCTATTGCTCTTGGTCTTTATCGATATATTAAAGCTCCTGAAGCTCACCTTTTCTTGGCGCGATGGATGTTTGAAGAGGCAAACCACTGTGTGGCTTTTGAATATGTACTAGAATCTTTTCCTTTTGATCGTGAAGACGTGTACAGTCAGCACGTAAATGTAAAAGAAATGAAAGCTAAGGAGGAGTATGTCGCAAAGTACACAAAGAAAATGACCGACGAAACTTTGGACATCGAATCGATTGAAGGGAAGAAGGATTTCATTCGAAATCTCGTAGCAACAAACCTTGTGATGGAAGGAATCTGGTTTTACTCAGGATTTATGGTAATTCTTTCTTTTAGACAAAGAAATATACTTCGAAACTTCGGGTCACTTGTGGATTGGGTACTTAGAGATGAGTCTCTTCACTTAAAATTTGGTATGCAACTAATTCACACAGTTTTAGAGGAAACACCAGAACTTTTGTCTGAAGAGTTTGCAAATGAAATTCAAGATTTGATTGTAGAAGGAGTCCGGATCGAAACAGAGTATAACAAAGCTCTATTTCCAAACGGAATCTTGGGTCTAAATGCGGAGTACGTAAATGAATACGTAAAATATGTAGCCGACAGAAGACTTCAAGAAATTGGTTTGGCAAAATACTACAATGCTCAAAATCCTGCAAAATGGATGTCTACAGCGACCGACGTACTCGAGCTTGTAAACTTCTTTGAGATGCAAAACACTAAATACGAAGCAGACAGTCACTCAGGAGGACATAAATAAAACAAAAAAATTCCTGTAATGAAAGAAACTATTTCAGACAAACTCAAAAAAGAACAAATAGGTGTGTACCCTACAGACACTTTGTACGGTGTTTTAGGAAGCGCGCTAAGTAAAAAAGCTGTAGAAAAAATTTTTAAAGCTAAAAAGAGGGATTCTAAAAGCCCTTTTTTGGTTTTGATTTCTAAAATAAAAGATTTAGAAAATTTCGGAGTAAGTCTTTCGGATCAAAAACATAAAGAATTAAAAAAATATTGGCCTGGAAAAGTGACGATTGTTTTACCTTTAGAAAAAAAATATGTATCAAAGTTTTCTTATATTCATCGTGGAAAGGGAACTCTTGCCTTTAGATTTCCTAAAAAGAAAAGTTTGATCGCTCTTTTAGCAAAAACTGGGCCTCTAGTTGCTCCTAGTGCAAATATTTCTGGACTTCCACCTGCTAAAAATTTAAAGGAAGCAAAAGAGTACTTTGGTGACACGGTAGATTTCTATGTTTCTGGTACCACATCTAAAAAAGCTTCGAAAATAATCTCTCTCGTTGGTGAAAAACCCGAAATACTAAGGAAATAAGTAAAGTAGCAAGAGACCAAAAAAAGTGCTAAAATAGGCTAAATATGGAAGAAAAGAGTCAAAAAACACCGATCATTATTTCTCTAGGGGGTTCTTTGATTATTCCAGAAGAAATCGATGTTGATTTCTTGAAATCTTTCAAAGCTCTAATAGAAGAAAAGATAAAAGCAGGCGATAGGTTTGTGCTTATTTGTGGTGGGGGAAAACTTTGTCGAAAATACCAAGAAGCTGCAGGATCACTAAACGCTCTTTCACAAGACGATTTAGATTGGCTTGGAATCGCAAGCACAAAACTAAACGCTGAGCTCGTAAAACACGTTTTTGCGCCCCTAACTGAAGAAGGTGTTGTCTCTGACCCTTTTGCAGAAACAAACTTTACTAAGCCTATTTTAATCGCTTCTGGATGGAAACCTGGGTGGAGTACAGACTACGATGCTATCTGTTTAGCTGAAAAATTTGGAGCTAAAAAAGTGATCAACCTTTCAAATATAGATTTTGTATACGACAAAGATCCTCGCACAAACCCTGATGCACAAAAAATTGAAAAAATTTCTTGGGCTGATTTTCGTGAAATAATTCCCAAAGAATGGGGAGCGGGACTATCAAGCCCTTTTGATCCGGTCGCTAGTAAAAAAGCGCAAGATCTAAGTATTGAAGTATCTATTTTAAATGGTAAAAAAACAGAAGAATTAAGAAAGTGTATTGAGGGTGGGGAATTCGAAGGAACTCAAATAAAGTAAGTCCTTAGTCTTGTTTGCAATTAGTTATAAATTCTGTTATAAAACAGATCGTTTTTGTTTTTTATGGCAGACCACTTAAGAAAACCTGAAGCCCCGAATTGGAAGGAAATTGATCCAATCATAGAGTCTTACCGTCGAAGTACACGCCTTATGGAGTACTTTGACCGACTGAAGAGTAATGTTCGAAGAGAATGGAAAGAGGCGAATTCAGCACCACCAGACTCTCCTCTCATTGCTCTCTACAATGCTTACCATGGTCTACTTATGCGAGACTTAGGGAAGCTCAAAAAATGTAAAGGAAATATAAGAAAAGCCAAGAAGCGCATTTTCCAGATCTAAAACTAGCAATCTTGCTAGTTATTTTTTTTAATTAGCGAGTACTACTACTTTTCCACCATCGATTTCCGCCACCCCTCCTTCAATTTGAAAATTTTCTTTATCTATTTTTACAGACCCTTTTTTTAGAACTGTAATAAGAGGAATGTGATTTTTAAGCACAGTGATTTCACCGGCCTCCGTCGGCAAAGACACCTGAGAAACAGTTCCTTCAAATTTTATACCGTCTAGTGAATAAATTTTTAGTTCCATTGTTTAACTAACCTTTACTTCATCAATTGATCCAACAAGGTAGAACGCACTTTCTGGTTTGTCGTCGTGCTTTCCTTCGATGATTTCTTTAAAGCTTCGTACTGTTTCTTCACGTGTTACGAATTTTCCAGGTCGTCCTGTGAAAGCTTCCGCCACGAAGAACGGTTGTGATAGGAATTTTTGGATTTTTCGAGCTCGTTCTA
>CAZIMQ010000053.1:0-4990 GCA_964540495.1 uncultured Candidatus Saccharibacteria bacterium
ATGTTTGTTGTTCCGCTGACTGTTGAGTTGTTTGTTGGGGAGGTGATGGAGATTGTTGGGGCGGTGGTGTCGGTGGTGTCAGTTGGAGGAATGTCTGTTCCTGAACAACTGTATGCCCCTATGTATCTACCACCTTCACCCCTGTTACAAAGTGGGGAACCTGCAAGTGGTCTAAATCCGTCATCAGCAGTAAACATCTGTCCGTCAGGGCCAACGGGATTATTCACATTTTGAAACAGAGGATTACCACCATTTCTTTGGGTTGCATTTGGTTCATCAAACCCTTCTTTTGCAGGGTACCCAGTAGATTGAGGACCTGCAACAAAGTTATAGTTTGGTGTCTCTCCCATTACAACCGGCGCAGTAACTCCAACTACACCATAGTAACCTCCATCAGTTCTTGTTGGATCATTTGTACTATTACCAACAAAGGCATTGTTTTTAATGATACTTCCATCGGCCGAACCTTCATTGGTTGTACTAACTACGACTACCGCACCAGATCCTTTACGTGTAGAATTATAGAATGTGTTATTTTCAAATACAGTCTCCTTTCTATGGATCGCGCCCGTACCTTCTATACCACTAAACACATTGTGTCTAAATATTGTTTTAGAAGAAGGTTTTGGCTCAGCAGATGAACCTGGTGAATATGAACCAATTGTTGCAAATTGATTATCTATATTTTCAATAATATTATATTCGAAAATATTACTATGTGATGTGGTTTCTGTACTTCCAAAGCTTCTAAATAGTGATGAGAAAAAGTCCCATGATCCTGTACCTGCACTATGTTCAGCAACACCTTTAATTGGTGCATAGAATCCTTCGTACCTTGGAGAATTTCTAATATGGTTGTACCTGTACACATTATTATCACCTCCGAATGTAAAGATCCACCAACCACTCATTCTTTCAATTACATTTCTCTCAAAAACATGGTTATTACCCTTCATACTCACCGCGGCACCTGTAACATTTGAAATCAAGTTATCACTAAATGTACAATTATTTGCTATACCTCTAGTAGAACTATTAGTAAAATCAATTCCTTTTACTCCAGATTTATCAACACGAGTTGCATAAATCAGTGAAAATACTGGACCTTCTGTTATTAGAGTATCTGAGTCTGAGACTGTAATCACAGTATCGGTAACAGATTTAATTGTTTTTACAGTATCATGATTTTCAATCCAATTATTGATATCAGATGCTAAATAAATTTTTGTTCCTGGTTTAAATCCAGCTGCTAAAAATCCTCCTGCTGAATTTGTAATTGTTCTATTAGCAGCATTAAAGTAATAATTTGTTGAACTTAGATAAATTCCATCTCGGATTTTATTATTCTTAACCGTACAGAAACTTCCTCCTGGTTCTACTGTCACATGTGCAGGACTAAGACCAATTGCATATTTAGTCATTGTAAATCCATCAATAGTAACGTATTGATTTTGAATTCTGATACCTTCGATTGTTACATCTCCATTTGCTTTAAATGTAATTGGGTTTCCTGAAGTACCACTAACTTTTGTCTGGATAAATTCAGGATAATTTCCTGGATAAACTAAACAAGTGTCTCCTGGCTGTGCAATAGCTGCACAAGCTTGGATAGTAGAATACTCTTGAGTAGATCCCGCCGTATCGTCTACACATTTTACATTTGCAGCTGAACAATTTAAATCTGTAACAACTATATTATTAAGAGTAATATTTATATCCGTTGAGGTATTTATGTTACCAGCCACATCACGAGCTACCGCTGTAATAGTATGCGCACCGTTTGTAACTGTTGTTGAATTCCATGCAATTGTATAAGGAGATGAAGTGTCCTCTGCTCCAATATTTACTCCATCCACTTTAAATTGAACACCTGCAAGAGCTACGTCATCTGAGGCGTTTGCATTAATATTTATTGTTCCATTAAGTGTTTGACCGTTTGTCGGAGAGGTGATAGAAACTGTTGGCTTTACTGTATCTATTGTTCCGACAACTGTTGTTTTATCTAAGTAAGTTTCAACCACCCATCCATCTACACCGGAATCAAAGTTTATATTCCACCAAACATATCCGTCCGCAGCTACAGGACCACCAATCACAGTGCCCAAATCTCCAGTGTTACGTTGACCAAGCGGAGTGTTTCCTGTTGTAGGCGCAGGTCTTACATTTACAGCATTATTGTTTACTTTTACTTTATCGTTCAAAGCAAATTTAACAGATGTAGGCGGTAGATCGCCACTTACATTAAATGTTGCAATGGCACTTTTTACGTTATCAATAAGAATTATACAGACAGGGTTCATACCAGCTGCAAAACACGCCCCTGTCCAACCACCAAACACAGCTCCTGGACCAGGATTTGCAGTAAGCACAACAGAAGTAGGAGAAGGGTAAATCTCTGTACAATCTGGTTCGCAATTTATTCCATTACCAGTAATAGTTCCAGCGCCATCGTTTCTTTTTGTTACAGTTAAGGAATTAATTACTGTAGAGGGCGGAAGATCTGGAATATCAGTCCCTACATTTCCAGAGTCCCCTGTAGAAAATACTTTATTTGGATCACAACTATATGCACCTATATCAGATCCTGCTACACCTTTTCCACAAAGCGGAGACCCGGTTTGAGGTTTTAGACCGTCATCAAGTGTAAATATTTTTCCATCTGGACCTATTAAATTAGTTAGGCTTTTAAACTTTGGATTTCCTCCGTTTATACCGTGTTGCTCACAAAATTCTCTTGAGGTAAATACGCCTTCCGCACAAGCTCTTTTATCTTTTGGAGGAAAACCATCTTCAGCATAACCTGCAACAAAGTTGTAATCAGCATTTGATGTTGTTTTGACTTTTATATCTAACTCAAGTGCTTTTTTGAAATATTCATATGCTAGATTTCGGTAAGATGCAAAAGCATCACTTACAACAAATTGAGAAATGTCTTTTATAGCTTTACCAGCTGGTTGTAACTCTCCATTTGAATCTATATAACCTCTAGTCTGTAAATCTTCATGGAAAGCTTCCGCTTTTGCAACGCCAGCCTCACTCGAGTCTTTTAGTACGTGCAACATGATCGCTTCCTCTGTAAAGATAGCTCCTCCTAATCCATAAGCCCCGCTCACATTTCTTCTTGTTGGTTGTCCCCCAGAAACAAAAGCATTGTTTGTCAAAAGAGCTCTTGAAGATTCACCTCTTGTCAGGTTTGCTCCGAACCCTAATCCAAATTGAGTAAAAGCAAGTCGGTAGAAAGTGTTGTGATCAAAAGTAATACCCGGAACACTAATATTGAAGTTGTTTCCAATATTTGCAAACACATTTCTTCGGAAAGTAATATCACGAGTATCTGGATTCATGACGGGATTATCTCTTCCTCCTCCACTATTTATCTGACCTAATTGTGTACCAGCATCTAATCCTTCAATATAGTTTTCTTCAAATAAATGTCCGAAAGATTCATTGCCGTTGTTGTTAAACAATTGCATCCAATCTGGGTGATTACCTATACCTGGAATAACATTTCCCTTCCAGAAAATATTTCTCTTAAATACATGGTTTCCCCCGAAAAGGTAAATAAAATCTCTACTATTTAAGTTTTCTAAGATGTTTTCTTCAAAACGATGATTTCTACCAGATACTCCTAGGAAAGTGTATCGGAGATTACTTAGTCTATTTCCTTTTATTAGACACCCTGTAACTTTGTGACCTTTATTTTCTGAAATGAGAATCCCTTGAGCGTTTGGCAGACCATCTCTGATAGTGTTATTTAAAATCTGACAATAATCTCCTTTAGACTTGAGTTCCCCTGTCTGCCAATGAGCATCTGCTGTAACGGTAACATGACCTTGATAGGCACCGTTATAGTTAGTCATATCGAAGCCATCTACTGTGACATAGGGATGATAGATATGAAAACCTTGCATGATCACAGAACCTTTTGGACCATTAGCTTTAAAGATAATTCTTGAGGAATCACTAGAACCTCCATTTGTTGTTTTCACATGCTCCGCATAAGTCCCTGGTTGTACATATATAGTAGTCCCTGCACGAGCCAAGTCTGCAGCTTTTTGAATTGTCTTTAGAGGAGAGCTTTCTGTTCCTGTGTTTGTATCAGACCCGGATGGAGATACGTAGTAAGAAGAAGCCCCTGTTGGTGCTAAGGACGCGGGTGCAACAGAAGAAGATGTGAAAGTTGCAGTAACAGTCTTGTTTGATGTCATAGAAACATTACAAGTAGAAGTTCCAGAACAAGCTCCTGACCAACCAGTAAATGTAGATCCTGATGCGGGTGTAGCTGTAAGAGTTATAGAATTTCCGCTTGTTACATTTTCTGTACAATCACTTCCGCAAGAAATTCCGGTTCCTGTGACAGTTCCTGAGCCTGATTTAGAAACAGAAAGAGTATAAGTTACAGCGCCTGGTGTTACTACTGGATCAGGAGTTGGCGCGGGATCTGGTGTGGGTGCTGGAGAACCTCCACCGGCAGAATAGATGTCGGAGATTTCGGAATCAGAAAGAGCGCGAGAGTAAATATTTACATCATCGATTGATCCGTTAAAATATGTAGTTGCTGAAGAAGTCACCATTCTTCCAAAAGAAAGAGAGTCCACGACTGAATCATTTAGTTTTCCTCCTACGCTATTTTGAGAACTATCTAAAACACCGTTGATGTAAATTTTTGAAGTTGGATTGTTATATACAACAACTACATGATTCCAAGCCGATGTAGAAATATTTCCATTACTCACATGATCAACAGTGCTCCCTGTACTTCCTGAGCCACCCACTCTCCAATAAAGACGAAGCTTATTGCCAATGAATGTTTGCATAAACTGCCTATTCGTTCCCCACCGTGCAATCGGATATCCAGCAAGAGTCGTAGGTTTAATCCAGTAAGAAAGAGTTACCGCGTTTAAGCCGTTTAAGGTTGCACTTTTTGTTGCATCTGTTGAAACATAATCATCTACTCCGTCTAGTGAAATCGCTTGCCCTATTTTTCCTG
>CAZIMQ010000054.1:0-4923 GCA_964540495.1 uncultured Candidatus Saccharibacteria bacterium
CGAAGCGCCTTTGAAAGTGATGGTAAAACTCAAAAACAAAATCCTAAACTCTGAAAAAGAGCAGGAGGTTTTTATGGCTGACTTTCCGATCATGACTTCAAACGGAACTTTCATCATAAACGGAATTGAGCGAGTAATCGTTCCTCAACTTGCGCGAAGTTTCGGAGTTTTTTTTACTCAATCAGAAACTTCAAAAGGATTAAATTACTTTGGAGCAAAGATTATCCCAGCTCGTGGAGCTTGGGTAGAAATCGAAACTGACTCAGAAGGAGTTATGTACGTGCGAATCGACAGGAAAAGGAAGTTTCCTGTGACAGCGCTTTTGAAAGCTTTTGGTGCAAAAACTCCAGAAGAAATCACAGCGCTTTTCAAAGATGCTCCTCAAGTAAAAAAATATCTTGAGGTAACTTTAGCAAAAGATCACACAAAAACAGCAGAAGAAGCTGTGATGGAAATTCACAAAAAACTACGAGACGGAGACATGGCAACAGCTGACAACGCTCGTGAATACGTAACTTCTCTTTTTGATGAAGAGCGTTATGACCTTTCTCGAGTAGGACGACACCGATTCAACAAGCGATTTAACAAATCGATGGACGAAAAAGCTTTGACACAAAAAACTCTTTCTCTAGATGATCTAAAATCAATCATCGTAAATCTAGCAGATCTAAACAACGCTCCAGACGCAGACGCTGACGATATTGATCACCTTGGATCTCGTCGAGTTCGATTTGTTGGAGAACTTCTACAACAAAAAATTCGAGTTGGTATGACTCAAATCAAGAGAAATATTCAAAACAGAATGTCTACAATCGACACTGAGTCTACTTTGCCGATTCAATTTATTTCTCCTCGACCTCTACAGGCTCGAATCAAAGAATTCTTTACAACAAACCAACTTTCTCAGTTCATGCAACAAGAAAACGTGCTAACTGAGCTTGAGCACTTGCGAACAGTTTCAGCTCTTGGTCCCGGAGGACTTACAAGAGAGCGAGCTGGTTTTGAAGTACGTGACGTACACTCTTCTCACTATGGAAGAATTTGTCCGATCCACACACCTGAAGGTCCAAACATTGGTCTTGTGCTTCACCTTTCTTCATATGCAAGAATCAATGAGTTTGGAATGATCGAAACTCCATATGCAAAAGTAAAAAATGGAAAAGTTACAAAAGAAGTTTCTTATCTAAACGCTCTTGAAGAAGAAGGTTTTGTAATTGCTCACGCAGGAACTTCTTATGACAAAGCAGGAAATCTTTTAGATGAAAGTATTGAAGTTCGTGTAAAAGGAAAACCAAGTCTTGTTTCAAAGGAAGAAGTAGAACTAATCGATGTTGCAACAAACCAAGCGTTTTCTATTGCAACAAGTATGATTCCTTTCGTAAACCACGACGAAGCAAACCGAGCTTTGATGGCCTCAAACATGCAGAAACAAGCAACTCCTTGTGTTATTCCAGAAGCTCCTCTTGTGGCGACAGGAATCGAAAGAAAAGCTGCTGAAGATACAAAACGTGTAATCTTGGCGGAAGAAGACGGAGTTGTAGTAGAAGCTGATGCAAGAAAAATCAAAGTAAAATACAAAGTAGAACTTTCAAACGGAAAGAAAGAAGCAGAATATTCTCTTGCTCAATTCCAAAGAACAAACCAATTTACGGCTTACCACCAAAGACCACAAGTCTCTGTTGGACAAGAAGTAAAGAAAGGGGACGTGCTTGCTGACTCTTCTACAACTGTAGATGGAGAAATGTCTCTTGGACAAAACTGTTTGGTTGCTTTCATGACATTGAACGGTCAAAACTACGAAGATGCGATCGTTATTTCAGAGCGTCTTGTAAAAAATAGCAAATTCTCTTCAATTCATATTGAAGAATTCGTGATCAACGTACGAGATACAAAACTAGGACCCGAAATTACAACTCACGACATTCCAAACGTTGGAGAAAACAAACTAAAAAATCTAGATGAAGATGGAATTGTACGAATCGGTGCTGAAGTTCGACCTGGAGATATTTTAGTTGGAAAAATTACACCAAAAGGAGAAACTCAACTTACTCCAGAAGAGCGATTGCTTCGATCGATTTTCGGAGAAAAATCTCGAGATGTAAAAGACACATCAAAGAGAATGGAAAACGGAAAGAGAGGAAGAATTATTTCTGTAAAAGTTTTCTCTCGTGAAAAAGGAGACAAACTAGAAAGTGGAATTATAAAAAGAATTCATATCGAAGTTGCACAACTTAGAAACATTTCTGTCGGAGATAAACTAGCTGGACGACACGGAAACAAAGGTGTGATCTCAGTTGTTCTTCCTGAAGAAGATATGCCATACATGGCTGATGGAACACCAATCGACGTTGTTCTTACTCCACTTGGAGTACCAAGTCGTATGAACCTTGGACAGATTTTGGAACTTCACCTGGGGTTAGCAGCTCACGCTCTTGATTATCAAGCTATCGTTCCTCCATTTGCTGGAGCAACTGATGTTGAAATCAAAGAAGAGTTAAAGAAAGCTGGATTTAATGAAGGTGGAAAAATGAAACTTTTCGATGGGCGAACTGGAGAATCTTTCACACAAGATGTTGCGGTTGGATATATGTACATCTTGAAACTTCACCACATGGTGGAAGACAAGATTCACATGAGGTCCATTGGTCCCTACTCTCTTATTACTCAACAACCACTTGGAGGAAAAGCTCAAGGTGGAGGACAAAGATTTGGAGAAATGGAAGTCTGGGCTTTGCTTGGACACGGAGTTTCTCACATGCTTCGAGAAATGCTTACTGTAAAATCTGACGACATTGCTGGACGATCTGCTACTTTTGACTCGATTGTAAAGGGAGAAAAGATTGAAAACCCAAATGCACCAGCGTCATTTAATGTACTTCTTGCAAACCTACGAGGTCTTGCTCTTGATGTGTCTATCCTAAAGTCGAAGGTAGAAACAGATTCTGACTTAAAAGAAGTTTCTGAATAATTATTATTCTTAAATTAAATCTAAAATAAATTTATGCAAAAGAAAAAAGATTTCATCCCTAAGTCAGACCTACTGTCTCTACGACTTGCTTCTCCAGAGAGAATCAAAGAATGGTCATATGGAGAGGTTACAAAACCTGAGACAATGAACTATCGAACACAAAGAAGCGAAAAGAACGGTCTTTTCGACGAAAAAATCTTTGGACCAGATAAAGACTACGAGTGTTACTGTGGAAAATATAAAGGAATTCGATATAAGGGAATTATTTGTGAAAAATGTGGAGTAGAACTTACTCGATCTATTGTTCGTCGAGAACGAATGGGGCACATTGAACTTTCAACACCAGTTGCTCACATTTGGTTCCTTCGATCGATGCCATCTAGAGTTTCTCTAGTTTTGGGAATTCCATCAAGTGAAGTAGAAAAAGTAATTTACTTTGCGGGATATCTTGTTACAAAAGTAAACGAAGATGAAAGAATTCGCGTACTTGCTGATCTAGATAGTGAATTTAAAGCAAAGATTAAAACTGTTACTGATGAAAAGACAAAAGACGCGATCCGTGATCTTGTTGTAACAACAAAAAATGAAATTGAGAGTATTAAAGTTGGAGCAGTTTTGGATGAAGTAAAATATCACCGATATTCTCTAAAATACGGTTCAGTTTTTGAAGCTTCAATTGGAGCAGAAGCTGTGTACACAATCTTTAAAAATCTTAACCTTGAAAAACTTGCAGAAGAATTAGAAAAATCTCTAGAAGATGCAGGGGTTCAAGAAAGAGAAAAGATCAACAAGCGACTAGGAATCATCAAATCTATGATTGCTGGCGGACTTAGGCCTGAATGGATGTTCCTTACAACAATTCCTGTGATTCCTGCAGCGCTTCGACCTATGGTTGCTCTTGATGGAGGACGTCACGCAACTTCAGATGTAAATGATCTTTACCGAAGAGTGATTAACCGAAACAATCGTCTACGAAAACTAAAAGAAATTCATGCTCCTGATGTAATCCTTCGAAACGAAAAAAGAATTCTTCAAGAAGCGGTGGACGCTCTTATCGACAACTCAATTCGTCACGGAAATACAGCTTTTGCTGGAGCAAATCAATCTCAAAGACGAGCTCTAAAATCTTTAGCTGATAACCTAAAAGGAAAGAGAGGGCTTTTCCGACAAAATCTTCTTGGAAAACGAGTAGACTACTCTGGACGATCTGTAATTGTGGTAGGACCAGAACTCAAACTTAATCAATGTGGACTTCCAAAGCACATGGCGTTAGAGCTCTTCCGACCATTTGTAATTTCAGAAATTTTGCGAACTGAACTTGCTTATAACATTCGTGGAGCAAGTCGTCTGATTGACGAAGGAATTCCAGAAGTTTGGGCAATTCTTGAAGACGTGATCAAAGAAAAATATGTGATCCTAAACCGTGCTCCTACACTTCACCGTCTTGGAATTCAAGCTTTCCAACCAATTTTAATTGAAGGAAATGCGATTCGAATTCACCCTCTTGTTTGTGCAGCTTTCAACGCTGACTTCGACGGAGACCAAATGGCTGTTCACGTACCACTTTCTGAGGAAGCTCAAATGGAAGCTCGTGAAATAATGGCTTCAGACAAAAACATTTTGAAACCTGGATCTGGAAACTTGATTGCGTCAGTAGACCGTCTAGACATGCTTCTTGGATGTTTCTGGATGACTTCAGAAGTTGCTGGCGAAAAAGGAACTGGAAAAATATTTGAAAGTCCTTCTGCTGCAATTGGTGCGTTTAACTTCGGTGAAGTAACTTTCCGAGCAAAAGTTCTTGTGGGTCTTCCAATTGAAGGAAAATTTGCAGAATTTAATGGAAGAATTGAAACAACTGTTGGACGACTTCTTTTCAATGAACTTCTACCAGAAGATTATCCATTTCTAAATAAAGAAATTGATAAAAAAGGTATGGGAGTTTTGATGGGAGACAT
>CAZIMQ010000055.1:0-4920 GCA_964540495.1 uncultured Candidatus Saccharibacteria bacterium
CAGGAGCAACATTTACAGGTACAACATTCTCTTGGAAACCTTCATACACACAATCAGGAACATACACACCAACATTTATAGTTTCTGACGGAAAAGGAGGTACAGACACAGAAACAATTACAATTACAGTTACAAACACAAACAGAGCGCCTGTTGCTAATGCAGGTCCCGACCAAACAGTTTCTCTTCCAAGTACCGCTTCTCTTTCTGGAACAGCTTCAACTGATCCAGACAACGACACTCTTACATATTCATGGACAAAGGTCACAGGCCCTGGAACAGTAACATTCTCTTCAAACACAAGTGCTACGCCAACTGCTACATTCTCTACTTCAGGATCATATACATTACTCCTTACAGTTTCTGATGGTCAGCTTTCATCAAGCGATCAAGTTGTAGTCACTGTATCTTCAAGTCCTTCATCAGATGACGACAACGACGGAGTATTGAATGTAAACGACAAATGTCCAAACACAAGACCAGGTGTCACAGTCAATGCAAAAGGATGTCCTCTTCCAAAACTCTCTAAATTTACAATTAAAACAGATCTTTCAAGTGAAGACCTTCGATCTGTTGAATCAGTAGAGTTTGGAAATACACATGGAAAAGTAACATGGAAGAAATCAGGAACACCATACTCACTCGTACGAAGTACAGCAAATTCATACGAGTCGCTAGATATTGATGCTGGTCTTACAATCAAACAAGGAGAAATTTCACTTCTAGACACTCCAGAACTAAACCGACCAGCAACTCTAACTTTCTACAATGTACGAATCACTAATCCTGAAATCCTCCGAAACGGATCACTTTGTGCAGAATGTGAAATTACATACACGGGAACAACTCTTACAGTATCTGTCCCAGGGTTCTCTATATACACCATCGTTTCAAACGAAGATCCAGAAGTATCTATTACTGCTCCAACAAACAATGCAAAAGTAGAAGGAAACGTTACAGTAAAAGCAAACGCAACAGACGATCTTGGAATTGAATCAGTTTCTTTCTACGCAGACGACTCTCTAATTGGTACAGACACATCCGCTCCATATGAAATCAATTGGGAACCATCCGCAGGAACATACACTCTTAAAGCAAAAGCTACAGACGTAGGTAGTGCAGAAAAAACATCAGAGAGTATTTCTGTGACAGTAGAAAGAAGAAGTAGTAGCGGAGGCGGTTCAAGATCAAAAGGAACGATTGTAGCTAAAGCAACAGCATCACAAACATCTACTCTCACACTCCCCGCAAACGCTACCCGAGAACAAACCATCTCTTACCTTGTAGCTAAGATCCAAGAACTCCTCACTCTCTACAACCAACTTAAAGCACAAGAGGGAGGAAGTACCACTAACACAACCGACACAGTACTCAAAGGTTTCCAATTCACTAAAACCTTCGGAATCGGTGCAAACTCTTCAGAAGTCCGCTACCTCCAAAGATTCCTCAACACTCATGGATTTCCAGTTGGATCTGGTCTTGGCTCTTACGGCAAAGAAGTAGACACCTTCGGACCTGTAACCAAAGCAACTCTAATCAAATACCAGTTAGCTAATGGAATTGAGGGAACTGGATACTTCGGGAACCTTACGAAAGCTAAGGTGAATCAGATACTTCTTTCTGAGTAAGCAACAAAAAACCCACCGAGAGGTGGGTTTTTTATTTTGAGGTCTTCTGATCCTTACAGGATCTGTACACCTTTTGGACATAATTTCGCAAAAGCTCAATTCTATCTCAAAAGGTCTTGCGCTCGGGTCCCTTACCCGAGCTCACCCTTCATTTTTCTGGTGGAAAAATTCGAGTACTTTCAGCAAAACAAACTAGATAGACTTGGTCTATCTAGTTTGTTTTGCTTCCTGTACTTTTTTTATATTGTATAATAAACACATGGAATCTCGTTCAAGTTTTGAAAATAAAAAATTCTCATCCATTGAAGAAGAAGTTTCTTTTTTGCGTTCTGAAGTTTTAAAAAAAGAGTCAGAGTTGAAAGAAAAATTTGAAAATCCAAATCGAGAAAGTATTATTAGAGAAGAGATTAGAAAATACGGAAAACTATCTGATGAAATTTTGACTAAAGATTATAAGACGATGGAAAATGTAGCTCGGGAGATTGTCCTAGAGCTTGCTCCAGAAGAACATGATAAAAAGATAGAGGAACTTCTCGGAATTTTAGAGTCTAAAGGTATTAAAAATGCACTTTTAGTGCTTTCACACTTTAAAAACCCTCACCTCGAAGATGATTTTCATAGATTTTTAGTTCAATACATAAAGAGCGGAATTGCTTCGTTTGATAAAAATGGCAATGATAGGCTTGAAAGAGCTCTTCGTCATACTTTGTACGAAATCCATATTGGTGAAGATTTACAAAAAGACGAAAGAAAGTTGACGGAAAAAATATTTTTAATGCAAAAACTCTATGAGGGAATTATCTCCTCTTTTGAATCTTCCAAAGAAAAAAATGACTTTTTTTCAATAGAGATAGCAAATTCAGAAGGTCATTTAGATGTTGTTTTTTATGTATCTGTTCCAGATGGTAGAAAATTTGTTTTTGAAAAACAAATTGTTTCGGTCTTTCCGAGAGTAAAAATATTTGAAAAGAAAGATGATTACAATATTTTTAATTATGCAGGGGTAGTTTCTGGAGCTACTGCTAAATTTGCAGTAAATGAAATTTACCCAATAAAAACATATGATGAATTTGAGAGTGACCCAATCGATACTGTCTTAAATATTTTATCCAATCTAAATGCTCACAAAGAAGGAGCGGCGATTCAAATAGTTGTCGCGCCAGACTACGGAGAATATCTTTTTTCATACAAAGATGCACTTCACAAAATTAAAGAGGGAATGCCAGTTTCTAAAGCAATCGATATAAAACATTCATTTTTAGGAACTTTTGCAAAGACAACTAAAGATATTGCAAAGGACACTTTAAAAGAGATTGTTTTTGGTGGATCAAATTTTTCACCACGAAAAGAAATGGAAAAACCGCTTTCTTCTTCTACCGAGGAAGAGCAAATAAAGAAAAAGATTGATTCGCTACTTTGTCACTGTGTCATTCGAATTATCTCCTCAGCAGAAAATAAAGAAAAGTCAGAGGAAATTTTGACAGGGATCATGAGTTCGTTCGGACAATTTTCAAGTTCTATGGGAAATAAATTTGTTTGGAAAAAAATTGCACAACCGTACATGTTAGAATTTGCTCGTAACTTTTCTTTTAGAGAGATTAAGAAAGAGGACTCAATTCCTTTGTCTATAAAAGAGCTTGCTACGATCGCTCACTTTCCATCATCTATTTCTATTTCTCCGTCTCTTAAAGTTTCGCGCGCAACCACAGCTCCTCCACCAGTTGATATTCCAAAATCTGGAATTACTCTTGGGGTAAATTTCGATCGTAATGCTCAAAGTGAAATCAAAATGCTCCCCGAAGATAGGCTTCGACATATGTATGTGATTGGGCAAACAGGAACAGGAAAAACTACCCTTTTAAAAAACATGATCATTGAGGATATAAAAAACGGAGAAGGTGTGTGTTTTATAGATCCTCACGGAAGTGACATTGAAGATATTTTGGCAAATATTCCACCAGAGCGTTTTGATGATGTTGTGTACTTTAATCCAAGTCACATTGAAAGACCGATGGCTTTAAATATGCTTGAGTATGATCCAAAATTTCCAGAGCAAAAAACTTTTGTTGTAAATGAGCTTCTTTCGATTTTTAATAAACTCTTTGATATGAAAGTTGCTGGAGGGCCAATGTTTGAGCAATATTTTAGAAACTCAGTTCAACTTGTAATGGATGATCCAGAAAGCGGAAATACACTATTGGAAGTGATGAGGGTTCTTTCCTCGAAAGAATTTAGAGCTTTAAAACTGTCAAAATGTAAGAATCCTTTAGTTGTACAATTCTGGAAAGAGATCGCAGAAAAAGCGGGAGGGGAAAGTTCTTTGCAAAACATGGTGCCTTATATTACAAACAAGTTCGATGTCTTTCTTTCAAACGACATTATGCGCCCAATTGTCTTACAGGAAAAATCCTCTTTCAATATGCGTGAGATTATGGACAATAAAAAAATCTTTCTTGTAAATCTTTCAAAGGGTAGACTAGGGGATATAAATGCAAACTTAATCGGTCTTATTTTAGTTGGAAAGATCCTTATGGCTGCGCTTTCTCGTGTGGATTCTTTCGACAAACCGCTCCCGCCTTTTTATCTCTATATCGATGAGTTTCAAAATATCACTACAAACTCTATTTCTCAGATTCTTTCTGAAGCGCGTAAATATAAACTTTCTCTTACAATTGCTCATCAATTTGTTGCTCAGTTGGAAGAAGGTATAAAGAATGCTGTTTTTGGCAACGTCGGTTCCATCGTGTCTTTTAGGGTTGGAGCTGATGATGGGGAAATTTTAGAAAAACAATTTGCTCCGACATTTAATGCAAATGATTTTGTAAATATAGATAATCGAAATTGTTATATAAAAATGCTTGCAAAAGGAAGACCTCTTAGACCTTTTAGTATGGAAACTCTTCCTCCTAAAAAAGGGAAGGTAGACATTGCTTCTCGCCTCAAGGAGCTTTCGTATTTAACTTTTGGAAAAGAGAGAAGTATTGTAGAGCACGAAATCATGCGTAAATACGAGTCTAGGTCTTTAAATTTGTCTCCAAACGAAACACCTCCTTTGTCTTAGGTTTTTTTGCTTGAAAATAGGGCCTATTTTTGCTATATTGGGTTTCTTATTATTTACTTTTAATTTGTTATGGATAAGCACCCAAAAAAGGAAAGAACGTTTGTAATCATTAAGCCAGACGGAGTTCAGCGGTCTTTGATCGGAGAAATAGTTAGCCGTTTTGAAAAAACAGGACTGAAGGTTGTTGCTATGAAATTTGGCATGGCCGAAGAAAAAAAATTTTGGGATCAT
>CAZIMQ010000056.1:0-4658 GCA_964540495.1 uncultured Candidatus Saccharibacteria bacterium
ACATGCTTAGAGAAGCATAAAAACTCTACCCCGTAACAGATCATGCTGACGGGGTTTCATTTTTTTATACATATTTGATACACTTTTTACATATGAAAAAAATACTAAACATAATTTTAAAAGTTGTATTATCAATTATTTTAATAATGCCAGTTTTTGGAACTTTAGGGATCTTTCCTCCACCAACCCCTGAAATGTACAACAACAGAGAAGCTTACGATTTTATTGTAGCTTTGATGAATGGTGGTAAATACATCATGTGGCTTATGACCGCTGTATTTCTAATCTGTTTTGTTTTAGTTTTAAAAAACAAAATGGCAATTGTTGCACTTTTACTCCTCCCTATCACACTAAACATAATGGGCTTTCATGCATTTCTAGACGGCGGACTACTCAAATCTGGCGCAATGATGGGAAATGTATTTTTCCTAATAAACATCTACTACCTCTGGCAAAATAGAGAAAAATACAAAGCTTTGTATAAATAATCAAAAAGAAAAAACATCTTGCAAAACAAGATGTTTTTTTGTGTTAAAATAATTTAATGAAAGAAACCCTAGCAATCATTGGTGCTGTAATTGCAGTTATTGGAAATATTCCTTACTTAATCGATGTAATTAAAAAAAGAGTTGAACCTCACCCCTACACTTGGCTTGTATGGACAATTGTTTCTGGGGTTACTTTTTTTGGACAAGTTGCAAAAGGTGCTGGCATTGGAGCCCTTCCTACTGCGGCGGCAGAAATTTTTACGGTAATTATTTTTCTTTTTTCGCTTCAGTATGGTTTTAAAAATATTATAAAAACAGACACTTACTTTTTAATTTTCGCACTTCTTGGCCTTATCCCTTGGGCAATTACAAAAGATCCTACAATTTCTGTGATCATTGTGGTTGCAATCGATCTGATCGCCTTCATACCAACAATTCGAAAAACTTGGATCAAACCAAAGTCAGAGACTCCAGTACTTTTTAGCATGAACGTAGTCCGACACATTCTTACCCTCTTTTCACTTCAAGCTTACAACGTAGCAACTACACTTCACTCGATTGCAATGATTGTCACAAACACAATCATGACGACCATTATTGTGTTTAAAAAGAAAAGGTAAAAAGCACAAAAAAAACAATCTCCAAAGGAGATTGTTTTTTTGTGCTTATTTTTTTAAAACTATTTGTTGTACCAACTTTTTAGCCAACCTTTCATGCTAGAAATTTCTGTATTTTGTGCAGAAATTATTGCACTCGCCAAATCTTTAATTTCTTGATGCTTTGCACTTGTGAGAGCAAGCTTTGCCATCTCTACAGCTCCTTCATGGTGCACAATCATTTCTGAAAGAAAAGCTTGGTCAAATTCGTCCCCTGTTTTTCCTCGTAGCGCTGCGTTCATGTCCATCATCATGTGAGACATATCCATATTTTCACTATTTTTCATCATCTTTCCATCCATCATTTTATGCTTGTCCCCGTACATACCCTTCCCCCACTTGTGTCCAAATCCTCTGTTTTCACCAAGTTGATAACCTGCGAAAAGACCAACGACCAAAGTAACAACAAACAAACCAATTATTGTGTTTTTTTGCATGTGTATATTTTTAGTATTTAAATTTTTAATTGACAGTAATTATCTTTATAATAATATCATATTCATGGAGTTCTTTACCATAAGTCCCGCTGGTCTCAGCGATTTGTACAGCCGGATCACAGAAGGTCAAGATCCTGGTCCCGACCAAATTGACCCCGCAGTAAAAGCATTGGTTGTTGCGTGGGAACTAGAGATTTCAAAAATAATTCACGGAATCAGAAACTTATTGAGATCTAAGGAAACCTTTGATCATGACATAATTCAGGGTTACATCCTGCAAGCGAGAGAAAACGCAAAGACAATCAGAGATGTGTGCAAGCCGAACCCTCATCCAGTCTACAGAAAGCTGATCAAGGCTGAGGCTATACTCCGTCTCCTCATCTACCGTCTGAATACAAAGCTTACAGAAAGCACAACACCCTAGCCAAAAGCTAGGCATTTTTTTATATAAAAAAATTACTCAGAAACCTCAAGCATCTCCATTATTTTTTTCACGATATCAGTTGGCATTACCCCAGCTTTTACCAAAAATTCTGCTTTGTTTTCCTTAGCTCGAGTACGATCTTTTAACTGATCAGTGTTTGAAAGCACTAAAATTTTTAAATCTTTTGTTTTATCGTCTTTTCGTAGACTTTCTAAAAGATCAAGTCCGTTTATTCCTGGAAGAAAAATGTCTAAAAGCATGATGTCAGGCATGGTTTCTCGCAAAAACTGCAAACCGTCTTCGCCTGTTTTCAAAAGTGTTGTATCGATCCCACTTTTTAACAAGTGATTATATAAAATACTACCAATCAAAGCATCGTCTTCAATAATCAAAACTTTTTTTCCAGAAAGTGGAGATTTATTTTCCAGAGCCCCTGCGTCATTGTTTGCATTTTGATCCATAAAGTTTTTTTTAAATAAATTCTAAATAAAAGTTATCACCAGTCCCTTAAAACAGAGTCTTGTCTATATGTTAACTGATAATATAATGATACTACAAGTTATTATTAACATAAACTAAATTATATGGAAATGGAACACGGAATGATGATGGAATCGATGGGACCCTTAGTCCTTGGAGTTTTCCATCTAGAAATCTTTTTAATGTTGTTGTCAGGGGTTTTCTACCTTTTATGTGCGTGGCTTTTGTGGAAACCTTACAAAGAAGAGAAAAACGAGCTGGTGGGTGCTTTAATGGCTTTTCTAGTCTATCAAGCGTTTAGTATGTTTTTCATGGGTGTAGAGATGCACACAATGAACATGTTGTGGAGCAACCTTGCAGGACTTGCAGTGTTTATTGGTTCTGCTTACATGCTTAAGTTTATTTTTAGTCCATTTGCAGAAAAGACACGAAAAAATCTTTTTAGACTTGCGTTAATTGTTGCGTTTGGTCTCTTTACATGGTTTATGCAAGATGAAGCAAAACAAATGGAACTGATGCACTTCACTCTCTGGTATGACTTGGTTGTAAACGGTCTAGTTGTAGGAGGTGCGATAATTGTTTTTGCTCTAAAAACTACAGAAAAATGGTTACGAACAAAAGCTCTAGGAGGTGGAGGAGGAGTAGTAACATGTTGTGTTGTTGCAAACGCTACAATGTTAAGTGGAGCAATGCTTGTAAGTTCATTCTTTCAGTTCTTAGCCCCTGTTATGATCCTAGGAACACTTTTTTACGCTCGTAAAAAACAAAACCAAACACCTCAAGCTTCAGTTCAAGCCACACCAACAATCTAAATAATTTATGAAAGATATAATAGAAAGACTCACCACCTACATTATTGGGGGCTTGGCTGGAATTAGCACTTTTTTAACACTATGCACTTCAGGTGTGATTGCCTTGCCTCCCGAAGTTGTAGATCTAGCTAAAGTAATTTCAGTGACAATTGGAGTTTTAATCTCCATGTTTATTTTTGAGATTAAAAAAACACAAAAACTAACAAAAAACGAAAAACTTAGAAACGAAACAATTGCATTGATCACTCACGAAATGAAAACAGGACTTACTGGGAATGGTTGGATCATGGAAATTCTGCTTGAAAAATACGGCACTCACTTTGAAAAAGGAGATAAACTGCTTGTAAAAAATAGTATTGATTCTATTCACACAACGGTCATGCATTCTGTGAATCTGTTAGACATAAGTCTTTTGGACATAAATAAACTTACAATTTCTCTAGAGAAAATGCAGTTAGACAAAGTTGAAGAAATGTTTAAAGAAACGATGGAAAAATACACACTCGGATCAAAGCGAAGTGGTATAAACCTCACTTCAAAGATAGTGTTGGATAAGGAAAAATTTGCAGAAGTCGATTTAGTGCGCCTTAGAATCATTGTTGAAAACTTACTAGAAAATGCAATTCAATACAGCAAAGGAGATAAAAAAGAAATCGATGTCGAAATCGTCAATTCTGAAAAACACCTAAAGATAAAAGTAAAAGACAATGGTATGGGAATTCCTGCAAAAGAACAGAAAAAGATCTTTAGCGAATTTTACAGAGCAAGTAACGCTCGTACTCACTTGAGTACTGGAAGTGGAATTGGTCTTTACATGACAAAAAAATACGTCAAGGCTCACAACGGAGATATCCGATTCGAGTCTACTGAAGGAGTTGGTACAACATTCTTCATTGAAATCCCTCTAAAGACCTCAGAAGATGTAAATAAGTTTCTAAAACAAATATAAAATTAAGCACGAGCAAAACCAACGAGCCTCTTTTTACCTGTTGACTTTCTTACGAAAATAGTATATTATAGAGATATAAAGGTTATAGTTTAAAAAGGAGTCGATCGTATTTATCTTTATTTTCGTTTTAGTAAATTAAGCAACAAGCTTCAATGACTGGTACAATAAAAAAGCTTACAGACAAAGGTTTCGGCTTCATCACAGCAGAAGGAATGGGAAAGGATTTATTCTTTCACAGTAACTCTCTTGTAGGTGTAGCATTTGATGAACTTCGAGAAGGAGACAACGTTTCTTTCGAGACAGAAGATTCTCCAAAAGGAATGAGTGCTGTAGACGTAAAAAGAGTTTAATCTCTTAAAAATACCTCCCCATAACAGGGGAGGTATTTTTTTATGCCAACATGTGTTTCTTT
>CAZIMQ010000057.1:0-4621 GCA_964540495.1 uncultured Candidatus Saccharibacteria bacterium
GAAAAAGATGACAGTGGCAACGACCGACAGAGTGATCGAAAGTGGTGATAAATTTTCTAGCCCCATAGTTTTACAAAATATAGAGCAACCGTAGAGGCAACACCAGTAATAAACGCGCCCCAAGCTAAATCAACTACGGTCACAACTGTTGCCCAAGTTTTCAAAGTCGCTTGATTTGTCAGGTCGTAAGTTCCATAAGCAACCAACCCAAACAAAGCACCAAAAAGAAATGTTTTTCCAAAACTAAAATTTCCAGAGACTGCCGGAAAAACTACAAAGACCAGAGCGCCGATACAGTAAAGAATGTAAAAAACAATCGCGGGTGCAAAATTTGGATTTGGAGCAAGTAAATCTCCTATATGTTTTCCATAAAAACTTTTGACCATGGTTGAAAGCCACACAACATCCAAGATAAGCATTGGGACTAAGAAACCTAAAGCTCCGACAATTATTGTTTTCATATTTTTTTATAAATTATTTAAAATAAATTGGTATCTCTATTGCAAAATCATGTTCGGGAAGCCCCGAAGGATTGTCTTTTTTTAAAATCAAAAAACCCCTTTCTCCATAATCTGGTTTAGTAAAGTTTAGATTTGCAACAAAAGGCACGAAATCCTCCGTCATCCATTCACCCTGCGCTTCCGCGATGCCTTCTGCAATTATAAGCCCATCCCAATTCGTTAACACTACAGGAAAACTAGCTTCAAAAAAATAAGTCCCTCGAGCTTCACCTTTAATCACAAGAGGACTCGCGACTTTTTCTTCTGGTTTTGGATAAGAAACTTTAATCAGATTATCTGCTTCTGAAGTTTCCACCACCGCGGTGGCCTCTGGCAAATCTACAGGTTCTACGACTTCACTTTTTTGGAAACTTAAATATAGTCCAACAAATAGAAAGAGTACGACCAAACTCGTGAGCGCTAAACTTGTTTTATGATTTGCATTCATGACTCTATTTTACCACAAGAATTTTCTATTTATTACCCATTCAGTATAAAATATAAGAATGTTTGGCCTTACAAAAAAAGAACTTACTCTGTTGAAGAAATTAAACACTCCTATAAAAATTCAAAATTTTTTAGACAAGATGCCTATAAATTTTGAGAAGGACGGAGAAACATACATGTCCCCAAGACGAGCTTTAAAAGAAAACAAAGCACATTGTTTTGAGGGAGCTCTTATTGCCTGCCTTGCTCTTTGGGTAAACGGTGAAGAGCCTCTGATGCTTGATTTAAAAGCTGTGCCAAGTGACATAGACCATGTAGTAGCGCTCTACAAGAAAAACGGTTACTTTGGGGCAATAAGTAAGACAAATCACGCAGCGCTACGTTTTCGCGATCCTGTGTACAAAACAGTACGAGAGCTCGCGGTCTCATATTTTCATGAATATTTTGTAAACGAAACTGGCAAAAAAACTTTACGGAGTTTTGCAGGACCAATCAATTTAAAAAAATATGGAGAGAGCTGGGTCACTTCAACAGAAAACTTAAACGCTTTGGTAGAAAAAATCGACAACCTCAAACACACGGAGATTTTTCCAAAAGAAAACCTTAAGTACATTAGAAAAGCAGACAAAATGGAGATAAAAGCTGGAAAATTGACAGAGTGGCAAAAATCTTGAGCTCCCTACCCTAAAAAAGCCTCGGGTGGTAAAATTAAGGGACTATGACAAACAAACACAATACCGCCACAATTCTGTATATTATTATTGGTTTATGTGTAGCAGGACTTTTATATACTGGATTTTCTTGGTCGAAGACCTCTAAAATGCTTTCAGCGACACTAAACACTTTGCAAGAAAAAACAGCCGAGTTTGAGACAAAGATATTTGCACTCGAAGAGAGTCTTAATCTAGAGAAAGGTGAAAAAGAAAGACTACAAAGCGAGTTACTGAAAGAACAAATGAAAAATGAGGAGTTTGAAAATCAAATCGATGATGCAATAGACGAAGTAAAAGATTTAAAAAAACTAAGCGAGACTGACAAAGAACTTTTACAAAAATATTCAAAAGTATATTTTTTAAACGAGCACTACATCCCAAAATCTCTAACAGAAATCGATAAAAAATATCTAAGCCAAACAAATACAAAAAAACAAATCCACAGAGAAGTTTACCCATTTCTAAAAGAAATGCTTGAAGAATCTTTGGACGACGAGATGGCAATAAAAATCAACTCAGCTTTTCGATCTTTTGATGAACAAACTGGATTGAAATCTACATACAAAACTATTTATGGCACAGGGGCAAACACTTTTTCAGCAGACCAAGGTTTTAGTGAGCACCAACTTGGAACAACACTAGATTTTAGTAGTCAAAGCACAAATTACACTTTAGACAACTTTGACACCACTAAAGAATTTGAATGGTTACAGGAAAACGCTCACAGATACGGTTTTGTACTTTCTTACCCTAAAGGAAATAAATACTACACTTACGAACCGTGGCATTGGAGATTTGTAGGAACTGACCTCGCGAAAAAACTTCACAAAGAAAAGAAATATTTCTATGATCTCGAACAGAGAGAAATAGACAAATATCTTTTAGAAATTTTTGATTAATCTTTTTCTAAAAATACTCCTTTAAGTGTTATACTTTAGGGAGTATTTTCTTTGACTCAACCACTTTTCTTATGATCTACCTGATTTACCTATTAGTATTTGTTATTGCAATTCCCTACACTTCCGTTTTCGAATGGATCTTGCATCGGTACCCTATGCACAGACCTATTTGGAATTTTCGCTACGCATTTCAAGCTCACGCTCAAGTACACCATCACCAGTTCAAGGCGGACCATACTTATCACCTTGGCAACAGAGATCATTCGATCGCCAGAAAAATCCCGATGGCTTGGTGGAACATCCTTGTCTTACTTCCAATCGCAGATTCACCTTGGTGCTTCTTCGCTTGGTTAATGAATGACATGTGGCTTGCAATCATCCCAGCAATCGTAATCTTGGCTTATTATGGAGCTTACGAGTACATTCACTGGTGTATGCATCTACCAAAAGGACGTCGTCTTGAGGCATTGTGGATATTTTGGCGGCTAAATGGTCACCACTTGTTACATCATCGTTACATGACAGTGAACTTTAATGTGGTGCTCCCTTTTGCCGATTGGATATTCGGGACACTTATGAAGCGGGCGAAAACCCGCTTTGCACAAGCAACAGGATACATGATCCCGGATGTTCAACCGCTAGTAGCGGTCTAAGATCAACACCATAAAGACTAGGAAACTAGTCTTTTATTTTTGTAAAAATCACAACAGGAGGACCGTCAGCTAAAGAAGTCTCAAAATTGTAATCATGTAAAGAATTCATAAAAATATCGTAATCATATTCATAACCTTTTCCATCTATTTCGTCCCCTGGATCATTTGTAACAAAGTGTTTCTGTTCATCATTGAAACCGGTCACGATTGTAGTGTGATAAGAAGAACCGGTCGCTAGAAAAGGGATGTTTTTATTGTGAAGATCAAAACCTCGATGCATCCCAAGAACCGGACGTCCTGCTAAAATTTCATTTTTAATATCTTCGATTGTAGGATTTACTTTTAAAACTCCTTCAAAATTTGTGTTAGCATGGATGATTTCTAAATTTCTCTTAGAGTCTGAGTTCGCATTTGATCCATATTTTTTATCTTGAAATTCAAAAAGTTTAGTTAAGAAAATTTTATCCTCAGCAACACTTACCTCTTTTCGCCCTTCGTAAAAATATTCCGCCATAGCAATCACAGCCTCTTCACAAGCATTTTTCCAAGGACCAGACCAGATACCATCTGGAGCTTCACTCACATATGGAACAGAAAGAACCACCCTGCTCGAAGTCTTAATTTCTTCTTTTTCTTTTACTTTTACCTCCTCTTTTACAGGCGAAGTCCCTGGTGCTGTTTGTAAAACCTGTTCACCAAAATCAAAATTTTTAAAAAAATACACAAGAAAAACAAATGTTGGAAACGCAATAATAAGCAATACTTTAAAAAGTGATTTAAGCATTTATATAGTTATCTTCACGAGATGTTCTTCACCTAATTTTTGATAGGAATTAAAATCAAACATTGATTCTCTGATTATGTTACTTGCATGCTCTGCTCCTAGGTAGTGTGGAGTAATGACATACGTTGCTTTTATACCATAAAGAGTACGTGCGGTTTCTACATCATTTGCTACAACCACCACTATCACCTCAGGATTTTCAGCTTTTACATGAGACACAATTAACGCATTTGTTTCAAAATCAGGAATTGTTGAAATGATCAATTTTGTCTTTTTGAGATTTAACATATCTAAGAATTCCAAATCTTCAGCGTCACCAAATTTATGAGGAATTTTTTCAGATTCTAAAACTGACATTCTTTCTGGATTAAAATCTACTACCAAAAATTTAGTTTTGAGACTCTTAAACAAATCAACAAAATTAATTCCTACTCTTCCAAAACCAAAAAGCACAACCTCAAAAGATTCTTCATTTTCTCGATCTCTAATTCCCCGCCCACGTCTTAATTCAAGTTTTTTAAGAATTGGCGAAAGAGCTGCAAAAATAGCGTCGGAATGCATGATCAAGTAAGTAGATCCCGCAATAGTATTCAGCGCAACGTTTGTCTCATGTGTGTCGGCGTCT
>CAZIMQ010000058.1:0-4545 GCA_964540495.1 uncultured Candidatus Saccharibacteria bacterium
TTTTGTAACTTTCTCTTTTCTAACTTCCAGATGAAACCGTCGGAGCGCTTCGTGACACGCAGTTCCAAGCATCGCATTAAATTCCGATACATCGGGTAAAAGAAGTAAGTTTCTAAAAAAATATTTCCACGGACAATCTAGAAAATTATTGAGCGCAGTCACAGAAAAAGATCTTTTTAAAAATTCTTCTCTAAAAAGAATTTTGTGATCTGGAGCAATATCCCCTCCTACACCCACAGCCAGAAAATCTTTTTTTTCAAAAACTTCCCCTTTAACTTTTTTTGAAAATTTGTCTGACAGTTCGTCAAGTAAAATACTAGGCGCAGAAGCCTCATCGTTTTTCCCAGTTAAAGCGTAAGAAAGTGTAGCGTGGCGCTTGGCACGAGTAATCGCCACATAAAGAAGCCTTCTTTCTTCATCTAAATCTTTTTCATTTGTAAGTCCTGGAATTTTTAAGAGATCTGCTTTTTTTGAATTTTTTTCAAACTTTCGATCCGTAACATCAATTATAAAAACATTGTCATATTCTAAACCTTTTGATTTATGAATCGACATCAGAGAAACCCTAGAATTTTTTTCTTTCAAATTTATGAGCGGGGGTATATCGTGAAGGATTAAAAGAGATAGATGATTATTAAAATCATCGAGAGTTGCATGCCTCTGTTTTGTTACAAATTTTGTTGCTTCGTCTATAATCTCTCTAAAAACATCATGTGCTTCAGACTTGTTTAAAGACAAAGACACTACGCGCGGGGCTATATTTTTAAGAAATTCTAAAAGTGGAAGCCTGTTTGCTTCTTTTGAAATCAAGCTAAACTCTTTGGCAAAATCTTTAAAAGCTTCTTTGTCTTCTAAATCTAAAGACAAAAAAGAATTGTTTAAAACAACAGATCCAAGACTTACCCTTTTACTTTTTGCAAATTCTCGAACTAAAAAAATGTCAGAGAGAGGAATATTAAAAAAACCAAAGTGTAGCGTTTTTAGAAGCTTCTCTTCATTTGTTGGATTACAAAGAGCCTCAAAAAGATTTTGGATTTTAAAAAACTCAAAACTTTCAAACAGAGACTTTTCTCCCGAAAGAGAATAATCTATTTTTAAATCTTCCAAAACAGACGCGACTTCAAAAAGCGCACTGTTTGTACGAGCAATCACAGCCACAGTATCTTTTTCTTTAGTTTTAGAAAGAGTTTCTTCGATCTTTTTTGCAACACCAATAACCTCAGACGTAAAATCAGAATACTCGATAACTTCAATCGGACGAATTTCAAAAGAAGCGTTTGGTAAAATTTTTGTGTGTGGAAGTCCGTCGTGAGAAATAAAACCATGCGCAAGTTCCAAAATTCCTCCATGCGAACGGTAGTTTTCTTCTAGATCAATTCTTTTCGCGTTTGGAAAAAGTGAGTTGAATTCATAAAAGTTTTGAAGGGATGCTCCTTGAAATCGAAAGATCGACTGTTTGTCGTCCCCGACCACAAACAAATTTGGCGGGTCGATAATTTCTTCTCCAAGACCAAAACATTTTAAAATCTCATTTTGAGCCCCGTTTGCATCTTGATGTTCGTCGGCTAAAATAAACTGAAAACTTTCCCTAATTTCAGAAAGTAAATCGTGGTGTTTTCTAAGTGCGTCGATCAATTCTAAAATTGTATCGTCGAAATCGTAAAAACCTTTTTCTTCTAAAGTTTTTTCATAAAGAGTCCAAACATCCACAAACTCATACATCCGCCTTATGTATTTTTCTTTTCTTTCAATTTCAGAAAGCGCTGTTTTTGTCTCTTTTTTTAAATCTTCTTTGAAAGCTTTCAGCTCCACTTCTTCGTTTTTGAGATTTTTTAAAATTTGTTCTTTGGAAATTACTTCTCTTTTTAATTCTGAAATTCGCTTTACAACATCTTTCACTTTTAAACCAAAAGAGCCTCCGAGTCTAATTTCACGAAAACTATTTTTTCGTACAATTTCATCAACTATTTCAATAGCGTCAGCTTGTGTCGACGGAAGCCTTCCTCCAATCTTTGAAAAATATTCTGGATAAAGGGCAATGATGTGGTTTGCGAATCCGTGAAAGGTAAAAAGATTTACCCTAAAAGCACTGTCACCTATGACTTCACGTAGTTTTTCCCTCATAGCTTTAGCCCCAGAATCAGTAAAAGTAAGGGCTAAAATCTCCTCAGGCTTCGCATCTGTCTTTAGGAGAATGTTTGCAATACGGAGCGTCAATACAGTCGTTTTACCTGTTCCAGGGCCCGCTACGACCATTACAGGGCCGTATATAGTGTCCACAGCTTCTCTTTGCTTTGGGTTAAGGTTTTTGTATTTTTCTTCGAAAATAGCACTCGATTTCATATAAAGAGTATATCGTATAAAGTATATTGTATTAAGTATAAAAATTCGGGACGAAGCCTGTCGAGACCACCAACTATTTAAAAACACTCGCCGTTTCCGGCGAGTGTTTTTATTTTAATAGTTTTTAAGTCTTCCAACTTTGTCGTGAGTTCTAATCTTCTCTAGAGCTTTTGCTTCAATCTGTCGAATTCGCTCTCGAGTCACTCCAAACATTTTTCCAACTTCTTCAAGTGTGTGCTGGATTCCATCCAAAAGTCCATGTCGCATCTCAAGAATTCTTCTCTCTTTTTCAGAAAGGTCGTCTAGAATTTCTTTTACTTGATCAGACAAAATTCTATGAGCAGAGTCTTGGTCTGGAGAAGGAATTTTTTCATCTGCAATAAAATCTCCGTAAGTTGATTTATCGTCTCCGTCGTCTCCAACTGGAGTATCTAGAGAAACCGTAGCTTGGTCGATCTTTTCGATTTGATAAACCTTATCTACATCAAGACCCATCTCAACCGCAATTTCATCTGGCAATGGGTCACGTCCAAGATCTTGAGAAAGTCTTCGTACCACTTGTTTATACTTCGCGATAGTTTCAACCATGTGTACCGGCACACGAATTGTACGAGACTGATCTGCAAGAGCACGGGTGATTGATTGTCTGATCCACCAAGTTGCATACGTTGAAAACTTATACCCCTTTGTCCAATCAAATTTATCTACAGCTTTGAAAAGCCCGAGGTTTCCTTCTTGAATTAAATCCAAAAGAGTAAGATCAGGACTACGCCCAACGTACTTCTTTGCAATCGAAACCACAAGTCTAAGGTTTGCTTTTGCAAGAAGATTTTTTGCTTCCTCGTCCCCCGCTTCGATTCTTCGCGCCAAATCTTTTTCCTCCCCTGCGTGAATCAATGGGTACTGTCCAATTTCTTTTAGATACATTTGAATTGAATCGTAGTTTTCACTTTTTCCTGCGTATTTTTTTAGGAAATCATCATCGTTTGATTCTACCTCAAGAAGCCCGCCTCCTTCCAAGATATCTACTCCTGCAACTTGTAATTGCTCGTACAAAGTATCAAGAAACATCACATCATCTTCAATTGCAGGAAATTCTTTCAAAATCTCATCATAAGTAATGAACCCTCGCTCTTTACCCTTTATCATAAGTTTATCCGCCTTTGCTTGGAGGTCTTCTTTTTTCTTTGTTTGATTTTTAGTTGGAGGTAAACTTTTTTCTACCTTTGCTTTAACTTTTTTCAAAGGTTTTTTTGTTTTTACGACAACTTTCTTTTTAGGCGCAGTTTTTTTAGGAGCTGCTTTTTTTGCCTTTTTAGCCAAGACTTTTACTTTCTTTGCTGGTTTAGAGATTTTTTTCATTTTTTGTTTTTTGTTTACCATATTTTTTTATAAATTATATGAATATTTTTTTCTTAAACCTGATAATTTTTTTGAAATCTCCTGACATTTTAACAACTCCTCTTCTGCTTCTTTCTGACTCGTCCCTTTTTCTAAAATCCTAATCCTCTCCATCGTCTTTTCTAACTCTTTTTTCAAAATCTCTTCTTCTAAAAGATATAAAAGTTCTTTGGCAACAGTCTCTATATCTTTCGAATCTGCATAATACATCTCTGACTCAAAATGAAATTCTTCTTCATTTTCTACTCTAAAATCTTTCTCTTCGGGAAGTAAATCAAGAAATAGTTTTTCAAATTCAGCTTTAAAATTACTCTTTTTGCTTTCTAAATAAAACCTCATGAGGCGAGCTTTTCGTAGAGCTCCAAACTTTTCTTCCCTCTTTTTTAAATCTTGTTCTTTTTTTTCTGTATCTATTTCTGAAATTGTATCTAATTCTTCTAAAAGAGCTTGGGTTGAAACTCCTGCTTCAAAAGAAATTTTGTCTATAATCCGAGATCTGTCGATTGAGCTCTTCACTGATTTTACAAGTGGCAAAACTTTTTCTTTTAAAATCAAATCTTTTTCTTTAATTTCTTTTCCTTTCATGATTCCCACAAAATAAGAAATTACATCGGGAGCAGTCTCAATTTTTTTCTTCCAACCTTCTGCATCTTTCTTTACTTCGTCAGCCGGGTCGCTTCCTTCTGGAAGTTCAGCCACCTTTACCATCAGTCCGTTTTTTAGAGCAATTTGCCAAGCTCGGAGCGATGCATTTTGACCCGCCTTATCTGCATCGTACGCAATCACCAAAGTGTCAGCTCC
>CAZIMQ010000059.1:0-4469 GCA_964540495.1 uncultured Candidatus Saccharibacteria bacterium
ACTTCTTAGTCCTTCTGGTAGTGTAGACCAAAGAGGTTATTTTGAAATTCTAGAAGGAGACACAGAAACATTTACGTTGAGTGTCGTTGCTTATCCGCAAAAGACTTTGACGGCACTCTTGTCAGTGAAATCATTAAATTTTTTGGATGATAAAAATGTCAGTTTTTCAAGTAATGTTGCTTTTAAAACAAACTATTTAACTATAAAAGGTTCCCCTGTTGATCAAAATGGTTTAAAGGTAATCTCTCCTAAAGCTGGAGAAAAATTAGTTAAAGGTCAAACACACAGAATTCTTTGGTCTGGTTGGGATATTTACAACGGTACAAAAATTACAGAGTATTCTGTTTATTTGGTTGGAGGAAGTCTTGGTTCTAACGGAAGTCGGTTTCTTGGTACAGTCGATTTAAATAAACAAGATTGGTTTGAATGGAGAGTGCCTTCTAATTTAGAAGTATCTTCGGATTATCAAATTCAGTTTAGTGGAAAATATGCAACAGGGGACAACAGTGATTCATTTAGTATTGTTTCTGATTCAAATGTTCCAATTCCAGCACCTTTTCTTAAAGTTTTGTCTCCAAATGGTGGAGAAAAGATTATAAAGGGACAGAGCTATCTTGTAAAATGGAGTAGATCAAATATTCCGTCCAATACATATCCTGAGATTTATGTTGTAAATAAAGATACTGGAAAAGAGTATATGATTAGAGCGAATAGTGAAGAAGAGTTTCCGGCAGGAAGTTTTAATTGGCCTTTTATTGGTCTTGGATTAGGCGAGACAGAAGCACTTCCATCTGGAAGCTATAAAATCAAGATTGTGTATTATAACTCTAATAATCCAACCAAAATAATAGAGGATTGGAGTGACGGGTATTTTAAGATCGTTTCTGAGGAAGTTTATCCTCAAGTTGATAACGTAAAAGTTTTGTATAACGGTTCACAAGTGTCTCAGATTATAACAGGAAACAAATATACGATTGCGTGGGAGGAGAAAAATACTTCAAGTGGTTTAAAAACTAAGGTTAGACTTGATTGGTTAAATAGTAAGAGAGAGTGGGTAAGTACGTACGAAATAGGAAGTGTTCCTGGGTCTGGCTCGGGCAAAAATTCTATTACATGGTCTGTACCCCTTGATCTAAAAATTTTCGACGGTAGATATAAAGTGTATGTAGAACACCCAGGAGCAGGAGGGTCTCAAGAGGTCCAACTTAGTAATCAGGAAGCATCTCCAAGAAGTTCAATAAGTATTTCTTCTCCAAATAGTGCTGATCTTGTGATAATCGGAAGTAAAGTGAAAGTGGAGTGGACAACAGTCAATATTCCGGTAAACGAAACGTTCTTGATAAGGCTTCGAAGTGTTTCGACTGGTCAAGAATACAATCTGGTCTCTGGGGTTTTAAATGATCAATCTGAAAATGTTGTTATATCTCCGACTCTTCCAGAAGGTTATTATAAACTCGAAATCAAAAGTTCCAAGAGTATTTTAGGTACTTCCGGAGCATTTAAAGTAAGTTCTCCTACAACTACAGTTCAACCGGCTTCTCTTGAAGTTTGGGGGCCTTGGGTTTTTGCTAAACAGACTGACCGAGTGATTGTTGGTGATGTTGCTCAATTTACTTCTACAAAAGGGGATTCATCTTACAGTTATTCTTGTGGTTCTGATGGAAAACTTGTGATCAATCCTTTGAACCCAAACGGCATTACCCATGGAACTTTTTATTGTCAGTATAGTAGCGCTGGAAAAAAAGATGTAAAAATTTTACTGAATGGTTTTCCTTTAGTTAGTAAGCAGATAGAAGTGTTTCCTATTGCCTCTGATACAACAGCGTCTCTTCCTACTGTAAAAGTTCTAGATCCAAACACCTCTCAAAATCTAGTCGAAGGATCAATTTTTACAATTAAGTGGACCGCCACAGACGCTGCTACTGTAGACTTAAGACTTTATCACTCTGAAACTTCCACTTATGACATTGTAAAAGGTATTCCAAATACAGGATCATATAATTGGAAAGTAAGTCGTATGGGAACAGGACAAAGAGGAACTTATGCAATTGGTGTTAGGGCTATTAATGGATCAGTTTCTGCTTATGATACTTCTGATCAACAATTTAGTATCGTATCTTCTGGAATGAAAGCAACTCTTATCTCAACCGATACGGACGCAAGTACTGGAGTGTCTACAAATGATGATGTTGGATTGTTTACTATAAGATATAAAGTTGAAGCTATAGGAAAAGATATTTATATACCGGCATCTACTGCTGCTGCGTCTTATGTTGTTGATAAAGCTGGTTTACCAGTAACATCAAGTGCAATCAGTGCTACTTTTGTAAATATTACAGATAGTTCTAAAACACCAAATGGAAATTATGTTATAAAAAACGGTGAAGAAAAAACATTTGAGTTGGCTGTATCTGTTCCGATGGGAGGAATTAATACATCTGGACAATACAGATTATCTATTAATGGCCTAAGATGGAGAGATACTGATACGACCGGATCACCAAATACTCACACAGCAAGTTTGGGTGATTTTAGAACTTCCTATAAAGTTCTAAACTATGGTGATCGAGCTTCACAAATCGCAAGTATTCAAGCAACTTTAAACACATTGATTGAAGCTTTAAAAAATATAAAGTAATATCAAAAACAAAAAACTCCGCCCACTATCACAGAGGGCGGAGTTTTTTTGTTATTCAAAATGAATTTCTTTTTTGGTTTTTAGACGGTTTTCTACGAGGGGGTGCTTGTGAAGGGTTGGATCTTTTTTCACAAGTTCTTTGGCTTCGTTGCGAGCGAATTCAACCATCTTTAAATTCTTCAAAGCTTCCATACCAATGTCTGAAATACCCCACTGTACGCCACCAGAAAGCTCCCCAGGGCCTCGAAGTGAAAGATCGAGTTCCGCTAGCTCAAAACCGTTTTTGGCCTTTAAAAAGGCTTTCATGCGCTCTGTGGTTTTGTCTGATTTTGAATCTGCAAAGATAAAACAATACGGCTCCATGTTGCTTCTCATCACGCGTCCGCGAAGCTGGTGAAGCTGTGAAAGTCCAAATCGCTCTCCACCCTCGATTATTATGATCGTAGCGTTTGGCACGTTTACTCCTACTTCCACCACGGAAGTTGCAACTAAGATATGTGTTGCACCTTCTTTAAATTTCTGCATTTCTTTTTCTTTTTCAACCGGTGTCATCTTGCTGTGTAAAATTCCAATTTCAAATTCTTGAAATACGTCACGTTTTAATCTTTTCGCTTCTTCTTTTACTGATTTTGCGTAAATCGCTTTTTCTTTGTCTGGATCAGGTTCATCAATTCTTGGACAGATTATGTAAAGCTGTCTTCCTTCAATTAATTTTTTCTTTAAAAATTCGTATACTTCTTCTCTTTTGTTTGGAAGTACGATTTGGGTTGTGACTTTTTTTCTGCCCAAAGGCATTTCATCTAAGAGGGATAAATCTAAGTCTCCGTAGATCGTAAGAGCAAGAGTCCGTGGGATTGGAGTAGCGGACATTGAAAGAAGGTGGGGAACAAGACCGTCTTTTCGGGCTAGATTTTTTCTTTGTTTAGTTCCAAACCGGTGCTGTTCGTCGATTACTACAAATGCTAAATTTTTAAACGAAACATTTTTTTGAATCAAAGCATGCGTACCAATTAGAATTGAGATCTCTCCATTTTTTACCCACTTTGAAAGTTGAGCCTTAGAAACATGCACAGACTTTTTTGGATCAACTTTAGAGGGAAATTTTTCGCAAAGTTTTGAGGTCATTAGTCCCATGGATACTTTCACTCCAAACATTTCTTTAAAAGATTCAAAATGTTGTCGAGCAAGAATTTCAGTTGGAGCCATGATCGCTATTTGAAAATTTCCGTAGTCTTTGTTGTCTGGGTGGTTTTTAGTTGCAACATATGACGCAATTGCAGCTACGGCTGTTTTTCCACTTCCTACGTCTCCGTGTAAAAGGCGGGCCATAGGGAAGCCTCTTTGAAAATCGTGCAAAATTTCTTCGACGGTTTTGGTCTGGGAATTGGTTAAAGAAAAAGGAAAAGTTTGTACAAATCGAGCCACCTCTTCTTTTTTGTGTACAAGGTTTGGTGATTTAAGTTTTGAGTTTTCGAGTCTGTCTAGTTCTCTTTCGATTTGTATAAAAAAGACTTCTTCGAAAGCAAATCTTTTTCGTGCGGCTTTTGCATCGTCTTCTTTTTTTGGAGAGTGAATCCAGATCAAAGCAGTGCGTAGTGTGGGGAGATTGTATTTTTTTAAAATTTCTTCTGGAATCGGGTCAATCACTTCTTCCAAACCTCCTTCTTTTAAAACCTTTTGAATCGCGTAGTAAATCCAGTTTGAAGTAATTCCTTTTGATTCATTGTAGACAGGGTAGAGACGCATGTCTTCATTTTCGTTTCCGCTTGCTCCACCAAAAAGATTTTCTTTACTGATTTCTGGTATTTTTGTGACACTTTCCATTTTTGGA
>CAZIMQ010000060.1:0-4352 GCA_964540495.1 uncultured Candidatus Saccharibacteria bacterium
CGAGTAGATCCGTGTCGAGCTCGTCCTGTTCCTTTTTGCTTCCAAGGTTTTTTACCTCCTCCTCTAACTTCTCCTCGAGTCTTTACGTGAGCTACCGGTGTTCGAGCACTTGAAAGGAGTGATGTGACAACATCGTGTACAAGGTCTTTATTGAAAGCAACACCAAAAATATCTTCCGGTAGAGAGATTTTCCCTGATTCGCTTCCTTTTTGATTGTAGATTTTTGCTTCCATAATTTTGACTAATTGTTATATGTTTACCACTATCCTCTAATTTCCACAACCCCCCCTATCGCTCCTGGGACTGCCCCACGAACATAAAGCACGTTGTTTACTGCATCAAGCTTAATAATCTTAAGATTCTTGATTGTGATTCGGTTGTTACCGTCTCGTCCGGCCATTCTCATACCTTTTGCAACACGTCCTCCGTCTCGCCCTCCTCCTCCAATAGATCCTGGTTCTCTTTCAGAGTGTTTTTGTCCGTGACTTCGAGGTCCTCCTTTAAATCCATGTCTTTTTACTACACCTTGAAAACCTTTTCCTTTAGAAAGAGAAGTGACAGTGATTTTTTCACCTTCACCAAAGGCACTAAGATCAATCTTGTCTCCTTTGTTTTTTCCTTCAAAATTTCCACGAAATTCTCTTAGAGTTTTGAAAAAACCAAGACCAGCCATTTGTCCTTTTACTGGTTTTGAAAGGTTTTTTTCTTTTCTTTCTCCAAATCCAAGAAGAATTCCATCGTATCCGTCTTTTTCCTTAGTTTTTAGAGCAACAATTGTTGAAGGTGCAACATTTACAGCTGTAACACCGTGAACTCGTCCATCTTCGTCGAAAATTTGAGTCATTCGACTTTTTGTGCCAAGAATAACTTTAAGCGCACTTTTTCTAGTTGGTTTTTTTGGTTTTATCTTTTTTTCAGTCATGTTTTTTTATCTCTCCCAGAGGAACATCAGCCCAAAGAGCAGTGTTCATGGTCCATTACATCATTTTAACGTCAATATTTACTCCTGAAGGTAGTGAAAGGTTTGAAAGCGCTTCAATTACCTTCGGATTTGGATTCAAAATATCAATAAGCCTTTTGTGAGTTCTCATTTCAAATTGTTCTCGCGCATTTTTGTAAACAAATGAAGCTCGGTTTACTGTGTATTTTCGAATTTCTGTAGGAAGAGGAATCGGTCCTAGAACTTGTGCATCAAATCGTAGAGCTGTATCAATTATTTGCTTGATAGAAGCATCTAAAATTTTGTGATCATAAGCTCGGACACGAATTCGTAGCTTAGAAGCAACTCCTTCTGCAGTCTTTTTTACTATTTTCTTTTTTGTTTTTGTTTCGGCCATGTTGTTAACTTGTAACTAGTGACTCATAACTTAGAACCGAAGTTAAAGTTATGAGTCAAAAGTTATTAGTTTAGTTTACTTTACGATTTTTGTGATAACTCCAGCACCTACTGTCTTTCCTCCTTCTCGGATCGCAAATCTTTGATTTTCTTCAAGAGCAACAGGGGCTACTAGTTTTACTTTGAAAGTAACTGTGTCTCCAGGCATAACCATTTCTACTCCTTCGTTTAGAGTTACTTCTCCAGTCACGTCAGTTGTTCGGATGTAAAATTGTGGCTTGTAACCTGTGAAGAATGGTGTGTGTCTTCCTCCTTCCTCCTTCTTTAGGATGTAAACTTCTGATTCGAAGTCTGTGTGAGGTTTTACAGAACCAGTCTTTGCAAGTACTTGTCCTCGAGTAATGTCTTCTTTCTTTGTCCCTCGTAGCAAGATTCCAGCGTTGTCTCCAGCCATTCCTTCATTAAGTTGTTTGTTGAACATCTCAATTCCAGTAACTGTAGTTTTAGCAGTATCCTTTAGTCCTACGATTTCAACTTCTTCTCCAACTTTTACAATCCCTCTTTCGATTCTTCCTGTTACTACAGTTCCTCGTCCTTCAATTGAGAAGATGTCTTCAACTGGCATAAGGAAAGGCTTGTCAGTTTCTCGAACTGGTACTGGGATGTAAGTATCAAGAGCGTCAGCAAGAGCAAGAACTGCCTTTGAGTATTCATCATCTACTCCTGAAGCTTCTAGAGCTTTAAGTCCAGAACCTTTAATTACAGGAGCGTTAGCACCGTCAAACCCTTGTTTTGTAAGGAGTTCTCGAACCTCTTCTTCTACAAGGTCGATAAGGTCTTTATCAGGCACCATATCGCATTTGTTTAGGAAAACGATAATTTTTCGCACTCCTACTTGCCATGCAAGAAGAACATGTTCTCGAGTTTGTGGCATCACTCCGTCAGTCGCAGCTACTACAAGAATAGCTCCGTCCATTTGAGCGGCACCAGTGATCATGTTTTTGATGTAGTCAGCGTGACCTGGAGCATCAATGTGAGCATAGTGACGAGCAGCTGTTTCGTACTCGTTGTGAGAAAGGTTAATAGTAATTCCTCGAGCTTTTTCCTCAGGAGCGTTGTCGATTTGATCAACAGCTTTTAATTTTACATTTTGTCCTGCTCGAGAAAGAACATTAAGAATTGCCGCGGTAAGAGTTGTCTTTCCGTGGTCTACGTGACCAATTGTTCCCACGTTTACATGGGGTTTTGATCTGTCAAATACCTCTGCCATAGGTTTATTTTAATAGTTACTTTATAATTTTGGGCTTAATTCTCTTTTCGAAAGAGCGCGAGATTGCCTTTCGAAAAGTAACTTAAGACCGACTCTTTAATTGCGAGGCGTTTTTCAAAAAGAAAAAACGCAAAATCGCGTGGGAGTCATTGTATCAAAGCTCTAGGATATGTCAAACAAAAGAAATTTTGAGCTTTTAAATTTCAACTTTTAACTTAAAAATACTAAAAATGTGAAAGAAAAAACTGCCTTTCGGCAGTTTTTTCTTCTTTGTTCTTTTATTTCTACTTCCTTGCCTCAACGATAGTTTTTTCTACGTTTGGTGGCACTACTTCGTAGTGATCAAATTCCATAGTTGAACTTGCTCGTCCTTCAGAAAGAGATCGCAAGCTCGTAACATATCCAAACATTTCAGCCAAAGGTACCATAGCAGTAATTACTCGGTTTTGTCCCCTCTCTCCCATGGCAAGGATTTGGGCTCGCTTTGAGTTTAGGTTTCCAGTAACGTCTCCCATGAATTTCTCTGGAGTTACAACTTCCACCTTCATGACAGGTTCCAAAATTACAGGACGAGCTCTCTTTGCAGCTTCTTGAAAAGCTTGAGATGCTGCGATCTTGTACGCGATTTCAGATGAGTCCACATCGTGGTAACTTCCGAAAGTAAGTTCACAAGAGATGTTTACAAGTGGGTAACCCGCTACAATTCCCCTTCCCATAGCTTCTTTTACTCCCTTTTCTACAGCAGGAATAAATTCTCCTGGAATAACCCCTCCTTTAATAGAGTCGATAAATTCAAAACCTTCTTCTCGATGTACGTTTTTAGGAATTTTAGCTCCTTCTTCGAGCGCTTCAAGAGGTTTGATTGTGATTACCACGTGTCCGTATTGTCCTTTTCCTCCAGATTGTTTTACATATTTGTGTTCAGCTTCTGCAGAATTTTGAATAGTTTCTCTGTAAGCTACTTGTGGCTTTCCTACATTTGCTTCTACATTGAATTCTCTTTTCATTCGATCGATCATGATTTCAAGGTGAAGCTCTCCCATACCCGCGATCAAAGTTTCGCCAGTTTCTTGGTTTGAACTAATTCGGAAAGTTGGATCTTCATCTCCAAGTTTTTTGAGAGCCATACCCATTCTTTCTTGGTCTGCTTTTGTTTTAGGTTCGATTCGAAGTGACACTACAGGCTCAGCAAATTTAATAGGATCCAAAACAATTGGGTGCGCTTCATCACAGAAAGTGTGAGAAGTTTTTGCTTCTTTAAGACCTACAGCAGCTGCTATTTCTCCAGCATAAACCTTTTTCACTTCTTCTCGTTTATTTGCTTGAAGTCGCACGATTCGCCCGAGTCTTTCTTTGTTTCCTGTTGTTGAGTTGTAAAGGTAACTTCCCGCCTCTACAGTTCCAGAATAAACACGGAAGAATGTAAGTTGTCCCACGAAAGGATCAGTTTGCAACTTAAAAGCAAGCGCTGAGAAAGGCTCAGAATCAGAAGCTCCTCTTGTAATTTCTTCTCCTGTGTTTGGATCAATTCCTTTTACTGGTGGAATATCAAGAGGAGACGGCAAATACTCAATCACCGCATCGAGAACTAGCTGAACTCCTTTGTTTTTAAGCGCAGATCCAGTAAATACTGGGAAAATTTTGTTTGCAATTGTTGCTTTTCGTAGAACTTTTTTCAATTCCTCAATAGATGGCTCTTTTCCTTCAAGAAAATCTGTCATCATTTGATCATCATGTTCTACAATT
>CAZIMQ010000061.1:0-4334 GCA_964540495.1 uncultured Candidatus Saccharibacteria bacterium
AATGACCAAAGCTGTTTTAGCTTGGAGATTGAGAAGCTTTTCAATAGCATCACCTGTCTTTATTTTTGATCGAGCTTCAAGATATTTACCGAGTGCGATAAAGGTAATGACCACAATCGTCACATCGTAGTATTGGTAGTCCACGTTTATAAATGGACGTAGAGCTTCTTCAAAAGCAGTGACAGCAAAGCTGTATAAAAATGCGGCAGTGGTTCCAATACCGATAAGCGTATCCATATTTGCCTTACCGTATCGAAGGAATCTATAAAAACCTAACAAGTATGGCTTACCGACAACAAAGAGGATATATGTCGCTAGTATTGGAAGTAGGTGGTGAACAAATTCTTTGACCGTATAACTCATTTCTACCACAACTCCGTATTGCGCAAGAATATCCCAACCCATAACTATCGCAGCGAAAATAGCAATCGGAATTGCAGAAAGCAGCATTGTTCGCATACTTGCAACCTCGGCTAGTTTCTCTTTCTTTGATTGATTGAGTCCAAGGTGTGCAGCATGCTCATCTGCGGACATACCCATATCCTCGGCTGACTGGCCCTCATGATCATGTGAAGCCTCCTGATCCAACGCAAGAGAGTATCCCAAGGGTTCTATTTTCTTTGAAAGCTCTTGGGGACTTGTTTTTGATTCATCAAAAGCCAGTTTTGCCTTTTCGGTCCCGTAATTTACTTCAGCTAAGTGCACCCCTTCTGTTTTCTTGAAGGTTTTTTCAATAATGCCAGCGCATGAAGCACAGTGCATTCCTTTTACTCTGTATGTTTTGGTAGGGTGGTTCATATTTTATTTGCGCTTAAGCTTATAAACCTTAAGAATCTCCTCGACTGCTTTCTTTTCGCTGCTATGCTTCATTTGATGAACTACGTGTGTAGAAAGATGGTTTTCAAGAACCAGGCTCTCTATTCCGGTAAGTGCCTCCTTGATTGCTGATGCCTGAGTAATAATATCGATACAGTACTTCTCATCCTCAACCATCTTTTGCAGCCCTCTGATTTGTCCCTCAGTAATTTTTAATCGGCGAATAGCTTTTGTTTTGATATCTTGTCTCATATATACATAATACCCCCAGGGGGTATTCTAGTCAATCCGAGATATCAACACTTCCTAAACACAAGCCAATTGTTCGCTCGTCGGCCGGACTAAAGGATAGATGCCATCCTTCAAGTTAGGGATGTAATGGTAGTTACTCGTAGTCTTAAAATAGGTAGTTATTTCATCAACGACGCGGAGCTTAGAATTTATTTAACAAAAAACCACTTTATATAAGTGGTTTTTTGTTTTGGTGAGTAAATTTTTTTAATGCTACAATTTTTAAATGCTCATAAAAGTAAAGGTACATCCAGAAACTCGTAAAGAAGAGACAAGAAAGATCAAAGAAGACAAATTTGAGCTTTTTATACGCGCTAGAGCCCAGAACAATGAGGCAAACACCCGTGTTTTAGAAATTATGGTGGAAATTTTTCCAGAAAATAAAGGAATTAAAATCGTAAAAGGGCACACCACACCAAACAAGATTATTGAAGTCTTAGAATGAAGCTTTTTCTTTGATATAATAGAAAGGGAAGTTTAATAGTCGCGATAATTTAAAAAACAGTATGTTAAATAAAAACATCAAGGCTACAAATATAGAATTAACAGAAGCGATCCGAGACTATGCTGAAAAGAAAGTAGATACACTGATAAAATTTATTGATACAGAAAAAGAAGTGCTGGCAGAAATAGAAGTAGGGAAGACTACGAATCATCACAATAAAGGAGAAATCTTTAGAGCTGAAATTAATCTGACAATGGGGGATAAACAATTTAGAGCGGTTTCAGAAACGACCGATCTATACTCTGCAATTGATGAGATGAGAGATCAGGTAGTGCGAGAAGTAAAAAATCATAAAAGTAAAAGTAGAGCACTCTTCCGAAAAGGACATCAAAAAGTAAAAGATATCATGAAAGGGTTTAGAGACAGATTTTAAACAAAAAGCCCCGCCTTCGGCGGGGCTTTTTGTTAGTATTGACATTGTGGGTATATATGCTATACTTAAGCACAATTAAGTACTTTTACAGAGGGAGGTAGTTGACTGCCTTTTGCATGATTTTTGTTATGTAAAAGGCAGTTAACTATCTGCTAAACCCACAACCCACAACACACAACCTACTAGAAATCGCCATGAAAACGCCAGTCTCGACCTCGAGCCCATCCTACTCAATCACCATCGATCGGTTTCGCATCGATGCCTTGATCGCCAAGATCGCCCGTTGCGGCGGCTACAATCTCGGCTTCGAAGCTGAAGTCGTCATCTGGACGAATTCCCTCGACGATGAGGGGTTCGTGACCCACAATGAAAAACTTGTGGATCGGATCCGCCGGCAGTTCCACTACGGGACTCCTAACAGGGATCACTGCGGTGGAGGTCAGATCATCTGGAGGGCTTCTTGCGAGGAGCTCACTTCGGGGATTGCCCACGTCATCGCCGGCACTGTTCCGGTGGAGCGTCTCATGGGGATGGAGATCAAGGTCTTCAACCACATGGGCCACACCAGCTTGGTGTGGAAAAAGGGCGACAGTGTTCCGAATTTCCCCCGCATCGCTACCGCTCAGGAGGTGGAGGAGACTCAGGAGCATAATCGCCGGCACGGCGTGAGGAGTGCCTGCTAACCAGCGGGAGAGGGTTTGTTCTCTCCGTTTTCGAAACCTGCTTATCTTAGGATAGCAGGTTGTTTTTTTATATTCCCCTTTTGAAATCCTCAAAGCTCATTTCTTTTTTTCCTTCGGGAATTACAGAAAGGGGGGTGAAGGTGTTTTCTTCAAATTTTGCGTCAGTAATTTTCACACGAATTTTTTTATCTCCCTTTTCTACAAAAAAGAAAATCCCAGGCCATGGAGTAAAAGCTAAAAATTTTAAATAGTTTTTGTAAGCATCGTCTGTTAGAGAAATTTCCCCGTCTTTTTTTTCTATTATTTTTGAAAATGTCGCATGACTGTGATCTTGAGGAGTAGGGGAAATTTTTCCATCTAAATATTTTTCCAAAGTTTCTATTAAAAGAAGACTTCCTTCTTGAGCAAGAATTTTATAAAGAGCGCTGTGAGAAATTGGCCAATCAGCAAGTTCTACTTTTTTTTGTGAAAGAATATCTCCTGAATCCATACCTTTGTCTAAAAGCATTATAGACACTCCGATTTCATCTTTTGAGAGATTTAAAATTGAATATTCAAAAGGAGCAGGTCCGCGAAGTAAAGGAAGTAAAGATGGGTGAAGATTTAAAATTCCTTTTGGAAAAACTTTTATAATTTCTTCAGGAATAATTTTTCCATAAGAAACCAGTATTCCTAAAGAACAATTAACTTTTGATAATTGACTTAAAACTTCTGGAGATTTTAAAGATGTGGGTGTAAAAACTTCTATGTTGTTTTTTTCTCCCCAGACTTTTACAGGAGAAGGAGTCAGTACTAGTCCACGCCCTTGGGGAGCATCTGGTTTTGTAATTATAAGTGAGGGTAAAAAACCACTTCTCTTTAAAGTTTCTAGTGCTGTGATTGAAATTTCTGATGAACCAAAAAATACGAAATTCATTTATTTATATTTTACTCATCTTCCTTTGGAGGAAGATCGACTACGTCTATTGCTCGATCAATAAAAAGCTTTCCATCTAGGTGGTCAGTTTCGTGTTGGAAAATTTGTGCCATTAAGCCACTTGCTCCACGTCTAAACACTTTTCCTTTTTCATTTACGGCTTCGATGTTTACCTTCTTTGATCTCTCAATTTTTCCATAAAGGTAGCGAGCAGAAAGACATCCTTCTTCCATCATTGCTTTGTCTTTTGAAAGTTTTGTAATTTTTGGGTTTATATATACTTCGTCTTCTCTTTTTTTGTATTCACCGTGCTCAACGTCTACTCCTTTTAGTAGATCAATTACTTTTCCAGAGACTACGAAAATCCGAAGAGACACTCCAATTTGTGGAGCCGCAAGCGCTACACCATCGTGCTGGCGTGCAAGAGCAGACTTCATTCTTTTAATGATTTCTTTGATTTCTTTACTCTCGATTTCGGTCAAACTTACCTCCTTAGCGATTTTCCGAAGTACGGGATCTCCTGTTTGGACGATTTCCTTCATAGAAAAATAGTAGCATAAAACCTAGAACCTCGCATGGTTTAATGGAAAACACGCTTTTTAAAGGAGTCCTTCTGGGTCAACTTTTATCTTTATAAAGGGTGGTAGAGAAATAAGAGTGTTTTTTAAATGTTCGTTTATTTTCCCGTTTGGAAGACGCAGTATTACATGGCAGAGACTCAGTCCTTTTCGGGTTTTGATGTAAGCCCCA